>JAILRK010000001.1 GCA_024698225.1 Oscillospiraceae bacterium
CTGTTTACTTCAGATTTGCCTTCAGCGCGGCGAGGGCGGTTTGGGTCATGCCGTGGGAGAGGAGATAGGTTTCGGCGGCGGGGGCGAGGTTTACGTTGTCGAGGGAGGCGCCTTTTTCGAGGCCGACGACGCTGCGGAGCATTTCACCGACATTCTTGTCGGCGATGCGCTGGTACTTGTCCGCATCGGCGGTCGGGTCGAGGTGGTAGTAGTTGACATAACTTTGCATGTAGTCGGTGACAATCTCGTCCTTGGTCGCGCCCATGAGCATTTCCAGCAGCATGGCGGTGAAGCCCGCGCGGTCCTTGCCCTCGGTGCAGTGGATGAGATAGGGACCCTTGTGCGTGGAGAGGAAGGTCAGGCCCTCGACGATGCCGGCGGCGAACTCGTCGGAGTCGAAGTTGATGGGCATGCCGAGCGTGACGACGCTGCCCGCGTCATAGAGACCCTTGTAGTACGCGGAGGCGAAGCCCTCCGCCGCGACGTAGGACGCGTACTCCTCGGCGGTGTCGGCGAGGTTGAGCACGGTCTTCACGCCCGCCGCCTCTGCCAGCTTGTTGGCGACGGCGGCGCGGTTGTGCTCGTTGTTGACGGGCGAGGCGGAGCGGTAGAGCCGCCCGGCGGCGATGCTGCCGAGGGCGACCTCGCGGAAGTTGGCAAACACCGCGTCGGAGGCGTAGTCCGCCGGGTCGTCGGTGTAGGTGAGGGCGTTGATTTCCTGCTCGGTCAGCGCGCCCGCCTTCTCCTTCAGCGTGATGCGCACGTTGTCGCCGACGTCGATGCCCGCGGTGGCGGCGAACTTGCCGTAGTTGATGCACACGGCGATGTTGGTCTGCCCCGGATAGGCGCGCAGCATGTAGCCGCCGCGGTCAACATAATACCCGTCGAAATAGGGCATGTCGTCGGTGTAGCTGCCGGCGGCGACGGTGACGATATCGCCGAGGGCGAAGCCCGCCTTGTTGAAGTCCTCAATGGTGACGTCCAACAGGGCGTGGCCGTACTTCTCGATGGCGGTGACCTTGCCGTTGACGGTCAGCGCCTCGCCGCCGAGGTTCTTCTTCACGGCGGCGATGGTGGCGGCGCTGACGCCCAGCTCGCGCAGATAGTCCTCCGCCTCCGCGGCGAGGTCCGCGGCGTCAAGGTCCTCCACGCCGAAGGCGGTGCGCAGGCTCTTGGCGATGTTGTTGGAAATCTGCTCGTACTGGTCGGTGCCGGCGGTGACGCCGTAGTAGTTGTAGAACGTGACCATATAGTCCTGCTTCACCTCTTCAAAGGACGCGCCCATCAGGCACTCCAGCAGCGCCGAGACGAAGCCCGCGCGGTCCTGCCCCTCGTTGCAGTGGACGAGGACGGGGGTCTGCGCCTTGGCGATGAACGCCATCGCGTCGGCGACGCCCTGACGGTTCAGCTCGCTGGAGAAGTCCACGCCGAGGTTGAGGAAGCAGACGTCCTGCTTGCTGTAGTAGCTCTCGGCATAGCCGGCGTACTTGGCGGCGGACTCGGCGGAGTCGGCAAGGTTGACGAAGGACTTCACGCCGTTCGCCTCCGCCGCGGCGTCGACGTAGGTGTTGCGCCCGATGGACGGGTTCACCGGCGAGGACGCGCGGAACAGCTTGCCCGCGCCCATGCCGCGGGTGGTGACCATGCGGAAGTTGCCGAACTGCGCGTCGCTGAGCTCGGCGTAGTCGGCGCGCTCGTTCGTGCGGGTGAGGTCAAAGATGGCGTAGGTGTCGGCGTAGCCGTTCTTCTCCGCCAGCTCGATGGTGACCTCCACCGGGAAGGTCACGCCGTCCATGGCGACGTGATAGCGGCTGCCGTCCTCGCGCACGACGCGCTCGGCGATGCCGTAGGTCTGGGCAAAGTCGCCGTTGAAAATCTCCAGCTCGACGTTCTTCTCGCCCTCGGGCCACATGACCATTCCGCTCGCCTTCGCGCCGACGTAGCGGTACGCCGGGATGACGGGCAGCGTGACGGACTGGTCGAGGAACTTGACCGTGACCATGTCGGCATAGTCATAGCCCTTCGCCGCCAGCTCGCCGGAGGTGATGGTCAGCTTGGGGTCGCCGTACTTGTCAATCACGTCGGCGGAGGCAATGGTCGTGACGACGGTCTCCGCCGTGGGGTCGAGCTTGTCGAAGCGCATGAGCACGGTGGCAAGCTCCGCGCGGGAGGCGTTGTCCTGCGGGGCAAGCGCCTCGCCCCTGCCCTCGACCACGCCCGCGCCGCAGGCCCACTGGAAGGCGCTGATGCTCCACTCCGGCAGGTCAAAGGCGTCGCTGTAGCTGAGGATGTTGGTGTCCTCCCCCACGGAGACGTCCATCTGCTTCACGTCCTTGGCGTAGCGGTGGAGGATGGTAACCAATTCGGCGCGGGTGACGGCGCGGTCCCCGGCGAACTTGCCGTTGTCGCCGTTGGACAGCCCGGTCTGCTCCGCCCAGGCAGCGGTGTCGGCATACCACGCGTCCTTCGCGACGTCGGTGAACGTCGCCGCCGCGTCCACGGCGGGCTTGCCCTCCATGTTGTAGAGGGTGCGGAACACCATGGCGCGGGTGGTCGTGCCCAGCGGCTCGAAGCCCTTGTCCGTGCCGGTCATAATGCTGCGCTGCGTGACGTACTGCTGCGCCGCGTCATACCACGGCGCGGCATCCTCCGCCGCCAGCGTCGGCACCGCCAGCGACAGCGCCGCGACAAGCGCGAGGAACAATGTGAGGAACTTTTTCATGCTGTTTCCCTTCCTTTCCTAAAGTACCCACATTTTACCACACTCCACGCCCCGCCGCAAGGGAGAAACGCAATCCCTCAGTCAGCCTGCGGCTGACAGCTCCCTTTACACAAGGGAGCCTTGAGAAACGCGCCGCGGCAAAAATGAGGCTCTAAAAACCCCCCATAAAAAACCATCCCCATAAAACCACCCCCATAAAAACCACCCCCATTCTACCGTCCACAGGCGCGATATTTCGATATATCCATACATAACTATTCGTTTTGTTAAGTAACTATTCCAGTTATGCCATTTTTGTATGGTTTTTAGCTAACAACCGCTTGATTTTTTAAGGCGGAAATGCTATTCTGGAAATGGAATAAATTGTCCAGAAATACCCCCCTCATTGTGCGCCGAATAGGGGGGTAAAATCCGGCAAAAGACAAACCATCCACATCATCAATGCCCCGAGACAGGGCAAAAAGGAGGAACACACATGAAACAGACAACGAAAGCCCGAAGCAGACTGCTGACGCTGCTGCTGGCGCTGGCGCTGTGCCTCAGCCTTGCGGCACCGGCGCTGGCGGCGGACGAAGCGGTTGCGCTGGATGACGTGACGGCGACCGAGGCGACGACGCGCAAGGGCGAGGCAAAGCTGCGGGTCCGCGTGACCGGCGTGAGCGGCGATGTGGGCGCGGCGCAGGTGACGCTGCGCTTCGACGGCGCGCTGCGCTACAAGGACGTGCAGTTCATCGCCGGCAAGGACGACCCCGAAAACGGCTACACCTACGCCGTCACCCCGCGCGCCACGGCGAACGAGACGAAGACCATCACCGTGGGCCTGCTGGCGGTGAAGACGCCGCTGCACTTCACAGGGGACGACGCGCTCTTCGTGGTGACCTTCCAGGGCGATGCGGGACAGACGGTTAACGTCACCGTGGACGCCGCGTACAGCTATTGCATGCTGGGCGACGCCATCCACGGCACGCGCACCGCGCTGCCCACGGCGAGCCTGAGCGCCACGGCGTCCGCCAAGGACAACGCGGCGAAGTCCACGGCGGTCGTGCTGACGATGGACAAGGTCACGGACTTTGCGGACACGGACCGCACCTTCCTCACCCTGACGCTGACGGACGAGCAGAGCGACGCCGTGACGACCGTCGCGCTGGACAGCAGCTACCGCGACACCACCGTGAGCCTGCCGACCTACCGCGTGCCGCTGGCGGTTCTGGCGGACCACAGCTACGCGGTGGAGCTCAGCGGCGCGGGCTACGCCCCCTACAGCAAGAGCGGCGAGACCTTTGCCGCCGAGCTCAGCATCACCAACACCGCCTTCCTGCCCGGTGACGTGACCGGAAACGGCACGGTGGACGAGGAGGACAAGACCGCGTTTGACGAGCTGAGGTCCGACAACACCTACAGCCTCGCCGCGGACTTCAACCGCGACGGCCGCGTGGACGCCCACGACGCCGCGTACCTGCCCGCCGACAGCGGCTCCGGCAGCGGCAGCGGCAGCACCGGCGGCGGTGGCGGCA
>JAILRK010000028.1 GCA_024698225.1 Oscillospiraceae bacterium
CGCTGCGCGCATCGTGACGGCGCTGCGCGCGGCGCTGGACGCGGCGGAGACGGCGCAGGACGCCGCCCGCGCGCTCGCGGATGCCTACCGGCGCTTCGGGACGGGCACGTTTGCTTTGCACAGGGCATTCCGCCTGTCGGCGGACGGCGCGCTGAAGCCCGTTTCGGACGAGGCGGAGCCGTTGTCGACGCTGGTCGGGTATGAGGCGCAGAAGGCGCTGCTGTGCGAGAACACCGAGAGCTTTCTTGCGGGACGCAGCGCGAACAACGTCCTGCTCTACGGCGACGCCGGAACGGGGAAATCCACCTGTGTGCGCGCCTTGCTTGCGGCGTATCCGGACAGCCTCCTGCGTATGATTGAACTGCCGAAGGACCGGCTCGGTCAGCTCTCGCAGCTTGCGGACACATTGGGCAGGCGCCGCTGCCGCTTCCTGCTGTTTCTGGACGACCTGTCCTTTGAGGAGGATGAGACGGCGTACAAGCAGCTCAAGGCGTCCATCGAGGGCGGGCTGGCGGCGCTGCCGGAGAACGTGCGCATCTATGCCACATCCAACCGCCGACACCTGGTCCGCGAGACCTGGAAGGACCGCACGGACATGGAGCACGACGGGGACGTCCATCGCTCGGATACGATGGAGGAGAAGCTCTCGCTCTCCGCGCGTTTCGGGCTGCGCATCTATTTCCCGAACCCGAGCTTTCAGGAGTATCACGCCATCGTGGAGGAGCTGGCGCGGCGGCGCGGCGCGGACGGCGCGGCGGTGCGGCAGGCGGCGTCTGCCTGGCAGGTGCGCCGGGGGAGCCGCTCCGGGCGCACGGCGAAGCAGTTCGTGGACGATTATCTGGGCCGCCCGGACAGAAAAACCGACGACGGCGGGAAACGTGATTGACAATGACGGCCGGCGCCGTTATGATGAACGTAAACAAGCATAATTCAAATGATAAAAACAACTGAAGGAGAACAGAAACATGACAAATATAGAGATGATTCGCGCCTATGGGCATGAGCAGGTTGCCTACTTCAACAACGAGAAGGCGGGCCTGAAGTGCATCATCGCCCTGCACAACACCAACCTCGGCCCCGCGGTCGGCGGCTGCCGCCTGTGGCCCTACGCCAGCGAGGAGGACGCGCTGTTTGACGTGCTGCGTCTGTCCCGCGGCATGAGCCACAAGAACGCGGCGGCGGGCATGCCGCTTGGCGGCGCAAAGGGCGTCATCATCGCGAACCCCTCCGAGAAGACCGAGGCGATGTTTGAGGCGTTCGGCGAGGCGGTCAACACCTTTATGGGCAAGTACTACACCGCCGAGGACGTCAACACCGACACCAACGACGCCAACTATATGCTCCGCACCACGCAGTACGTCGTCGGCCGCGACACGGTCTCCGGCGACCCCTCCCCCTTCACCGCGATTGGCGTGTTTGACGGCATCCGTGCCGTTGCGCAGTTCATGAACGGCTCCGACAGCCTCGACGGCATGACCATCGCCGTGCAGGGCCTCGGCAAGGTGGGTATGGACCTCGCCAAGAAGCTCCACGCCGCCGGCGCAAAGCTGATTGTCGCCAACAACTCCAACCGCGCCGCCATGCAGTATGCGATTGAGCAGCTCGGCGCGACCGAGGTCGCCCGCGACGAAATCTATGGCGTCAAGTGCGACATCTTTGCGCCCTGCGCGCTCGGCGCGGTGGTCAATGCCAAGACCATCCCCATGTTCAACTGCCGTGCCATTGCGGGCGCTGCGAACAACGTCATCTATGACGACGCCTGCGGCGAGGCGCTCAAGGCGCGCGGCATTCTCTATGCGCCGGATTTCATCATCAACGGCGGCGGCGTCATCAACGCCGGTCAGGAGGCGTTCACCACCTACGACAAGGAGAACGTGCTCAAGCAGGTGCACAACATCTACAACACCGTCTATCGCATGCTTGAAGAGTCCAAGCAGACCGGCAAGCCCGAGGGCGTAATCGCCACCGAGTTTGCCGAGAACCGCATTCGCAACGGCCTCGACGCCTGATGGCTGCGGCTCTTTTCGGGAAATGAACTACGAGGACCGTCTCCTTTGTGGGACGGTCCTTTTATTTAAACTGATACTGATACCTGATCAAAATGCTTGAAAAGCATTTTGATAGCGCCGCAGGCGCGTAGGTATCGTATGAGACGACATGACGCGCTTTGCGCGGCATGAGCGTGCGGAGCACGCGCGATTTCAAATCAATCGTTTTGATTTGAAATCAGTATGAGACGGCGCAAGGCCCGCAACTTCTCTGCAAAGCCCTCCCCTGGGGACAAGTCAATCCATATCAGTCAACACAAACCAACTCATTCTGATATCACCAACTATGTATCTGCACATCGGCAACAACCAGCTTCTGAGCGCGCGGCGCATCATCGGGGTCTTTGACCTGGAGATTACCTCGCAGTCGCGCATCACGGCCGCGTTTCTGCGGCAGGCGGAGAAGGAGGGCGTCGTCATCG
>JAILRK010000075.1 GCA_024698225.1 Oscillospiraceae bacterium
CTCCTCTGATTGAGTCGCCTTCTAATCCGGCACTTACAAGTGCCAAAAGTGCCGCCGGAGAAGAAGCTGTGTTTTGGCATTTGCAAGTGCCAAAATCCGATAGCTTTCCGGTGTCAGAGTTTTTCAGTATTGGATTTACTCGGCACAGGACCATTTTCGAAAAGGTGAAAGACCGGCAGGAGCGGTGTTTTTATATCCGGCTTTGTGCTGAACAGAGCTATACCGTAGAAGAACTGAAGCGGAGCATCGCCAGGGATGACTACCATCACCAGGGCAGCCTGCCGAACAACTTTATTCGAACGCTTTCTGCCGGGCAACAGGCGTTAAAGGCAATCAGCACCTTTAAGGACGAATACCTGCTTGATTACATCAACGTAGAAGAGCTGGATGTCCGTGATCGACAGGATATTGACGAGAAGATGGTGGAAAACGCCATCATCCACAATGTCAAGGACTTCATCCTGACATTCGGAAAAGACTTCGCCTTTGTACGGAATCAGTATCACCTGGACGCTTTTGGTGAGGATCAGTATATTGACCTGCTGTTCTTCAACCGGGAGCTGAACAGCCTCGTGGCTGTGGAGCTCAAGAAGGGGAAGTTCAAAACGTCGTATCTGGGGCAGTTGCAGGGATATTTGAGCGTGCTCGACGGTTTTGAGCGCAAGCCCCACGAAAACCCGGCTATCGGTATTATTCTCTGCAAGGATATGAACAAATCTTTCGTGGACTATGTGATCCAGGATTATACGAAGCCGATGGGTGTTGCAACCTATAAGACCTCCAAGGATATGTCAGAAGAATTGAAGAAAGCACTCCCGCCTATCGAAGCCCTGAAAAAGCTGCTCGACGCGGAAGACATGGACGAGGAATGAACGAAAAATGCCCGTTAACCGCCCCTGCCGTTTCCGGCAGGGGCGGTTGCATATGGGTTTTCGGGGTTACTGTGCTTCGCCGTCCGTCTGCTGCGGCGGCTCCGCTTTTTTCTTTCTGCGCAGCAGCGGTCCGCGCGCCTTGCGGCGGATGAGCTTCACGACCACGACGACAATCACGACGAGCACGAGCACGGTCAGCCAGCTGTACGCCAGCCACTCGGCAAAGTCCTCCAGTCCGTCGCCAAAGTCGCGCAGGCCATTGCGGAACGCCTTGGCGATGCGCTGGGAGAAGGTCAGCGGCGCGAGCTCGGTCTCGGTAATCTTATAGACCTCGGTCAGCGTGACGTAGATGGTCGAATAGTCAATCAGCGCGTCGTAGTGGCGCAGCTCGCCGGAGAGGCTTTCAATCTGGTACTCCACCTCGGAGATGGCGCTCTCGACGGTGATGATGTCCTCCATCGTCTCCGCCTTGGCCAGCAGCTCCTGCAGGCGGTCGAGCTTGATTTTCGCGGTCTCCAGGCGCGAGGCGGTGTCGTAGTAGTACTCGCTCACGTCCTCGGCGCTCTGGCTCTGCCAGCGGACGTTGCACAGCGTGCCAATCTGGCTGAGGAAGTTCTCAAACTGCGCCGCAGGCACGCGGACGGTGTAGCTGGCGCTGCGGTAGTAGCCGTTGCCGCGGTTGTTGCTGTTCTGCTCTTCAAAGTAGCCGCCGAGCTGCTGCGTCAGCGCGGCGATGTCCTCGCGCGCCTTGTCGTACTCGGTGCTCTCCAGTTCGAGGTTGGCGCGGTAAATCATCTTCACGCCGTCCGGCAGGCTGGCGCGGGTGTCGCCGCTGCCCGCGGTCTTCATATCCGCCTCCATGGCGGCCTCCATGGGCACCTCCGCGGGCTCCTCGCTCCAGTAGCCGTACTCCTCCTCCACGGCGGCGGGCGCGGTCGCACCGCTGCTGTTCTTTGCACCGTCGGACCCGCCGCAGGCGCACAGGCCCAGCAGCATCAGCAGCGTCAGCAGGATGGCAAAGCTTCTTCGTTTCATTTCATCCACCTCAAATCATATATTTTTGGGGTTCTCTGCTTCTTTGGACGAAGGCGGCGGCAAAAAAGTTCCGACACTTACTCCAGCTCGTCGAGCGTCATGCTGAAGCTGTCGAGGCAGTGCGCCATGAACCAGTCCAGCTCCGGCAGGCGCATGTCCGCAAGCGCGTGATAGGTCTGCTCCGCCGCGCGCTTGAACTCCAGATTGCCCGCCTTGAGCTCCTCGACGCACTTGATGTACGCCGAGAGCTTGTCCGCCGCCTTGACGATGCGGTGCACCTCCGGGTCCACGTCGCGCAGGATGGGGCGGTAGTCCGCCTGCAGCTCCGGCGGGAGCAGGGAAATCAGCTTGTCCGCCGCCACGCGCTCCACCTTGCGGTAGGAGTTCTTGATTTCGGGGTTGTAGTACTTAATCGGCGTGGGCATGTCGCCGGTGAGAATCTCCGTGGCGTCGTGGTAGAGCGCGGCGACCGTCACCGCGCCCGTGTCGACGCTGCCGCCGTAGAAGCGGTTGCGGATGACGGCGAGCGCGTGCGCCAGCACCGCCACCTGGTGGCTGTGCTCCTGCACATTTTCGGAAAAGCTGTTGCGCATGAGCGCCCAGCGCGGGATGTAGCGCATCCGGCTGACGTAGGCAAAAAAGTGGCTGTTCATTCCATGACCTCCCCGTACAGGCGCTGTCCGTCGCTGCGCGTGATGCGCACGGGGCGGACCTGATTCTGCAGCCCCGGCTGCGCGACCTGCACCTCCGCATAGTTCGGCGCGTGACCGGCGCTGCCGTCCGTCTCCGCGCCCTCAAAGAGCACGCTGAGCGTCCTGCCGACGCAGCGGCCCAGATAGTCCGCCTGCAGCTCCCGCGCCAGCGCGGCGGCGCGGGCGGCGCGTGCCTCCTTGACCGCCTTCTCCACCTGCGGCATGTCCGCCGCGCGCGTACCCGGGCGGACGGAGTAGGGGAAGATGTGCATGTCGGCAAAGGCGCAGCGCTCTATGAAGGCAAGCGTCTCGGCAAACTCCGCCTCCGTCTCCCCGGGAAAGCCGGTGATGAGGTCGGTGGTGATGGCGGGGTCGTCGAAGTGCGCGCGCAGCAGCTCGCAGGAGGTCAGATAGCGCGCGGTGTCGTAGCGCCGGTTCATGCGCCGCAGCGTCGCGTCGCAGCCCGACTGCAGCGAGAGGTGGAAGTGCGGGCACAGCGAGGGCAAACGCGCCGCGCGCTCGCAGAACGCCGGGGTGACGGTGCGCGGCTCGAGCGAGCCGAGGCGCAGGCGCAGGTCCGGCGCGGTGCGGCACACCAGCTCCAGCAGGTCGATGAGCGAGACGCCGGGCCCGAGGTCCTTCCCGTAGGAGGAGATTTCGATGCCGGTGAGCACCAGCTCGCGATAGCCCTCCGCCGCCAGCGCGCGCACCTGCCGCTCCGCCTCCGCCAGCGGCAGCGAGCGCACCGGCCCGCGCGCGTAGGGGATGATGCAGTAGCTGCAGAAGTTCACGCAGCCGTCCTCGACCTTGAGCATGGCGCGCGTGCGCGCCGCCATGCCGCCCGCGGGCAGGACTTCAAATTCACGGCGGCGCAGCGCGTCGTCGAGGTGGACGATGTGCGTCTTCTCCGCCGCCGCGCGCTCGACGAGGTCGAGGAAGCCCGCGCGGTCGTTCGTGCCGGCGAGCACGTCCACGTCCAGCGCCGCCGCCTCGTCGGGGTGGGTCTGGCTGTAGCAGCCGCAGGCGGCGACCACCGCCTCGGGATTGCGCGCGCGCGCCCGCCGGAGCATCTGGCGCGACTTCTTGTCGCTCACGGCGGTGACGGAGCAGGTGTTGACGATGTAGGCATCCGCCTTGCTCTCGAAGTCCACCAGCTCGTGTCCGCGGCGCAGCAGCTCCTGCTCCAGCGCCTGCGTCTCGTATTGGTTCACCTTGCAGCCCAGGGTGTGAATGGCAATTCGCATGTGGTATTCCCTCTTGTCATTTCGGTTGAAGTGCTTATAATTATAGGTTGGATGCCGCGGATATGCAAGAGGAATGTACCGCCGCGCGGCCATCACCACCGAAAGGAACAACGAACATGATTTATCTTGACCACGCCGCAACGACGCCCGTGCCGCCCGCGGTGGCGGACGCGGTGCGCGACGCGCTGGTGCACACCTACGGGAACCCCAGCTCCCAGTACCCCCTCGGGCGCGAGGCAAAGGCGCTCGTCGCCCGCTGCCGGGACGTCGTGGCGCAGGCGCTGGGCTGCCGGGCGGAGGAGCTCGTCTTCACCTCCTGCGGCACGGAGAGCGACTGCACCGCGCTGCGCCTCGCCGCCTGGCAGAACCGCCACGTCGGCCGGCACATCATCACCACCGCCGTCGAGCACAGCGCCGTGCTCGAGCCCTGCCGCCAGCTGGAGCAGGAGGGCTGGACGGTCACGTATCTCAAGCCGGACCGCGACGGCATGGTCAGCGCCGCGCAGGTGGCGCAGGCGCTGCGCGCCGACACGGCGCTGGTGTCCGTCATGCTGGTCAACAACGAAACCGGCTGCGTGTTCCCGCTGCGCGCGATTGCGGACGCGCTGCGCGCCGCCGGGTCAAAGGCGCTGCTGCACTGCGACGCGGTGCAGGGCTTTTTGAAGCTGCCGTTTCGCGCGGACACGCTGGGCGCCGACCTGATTTCCGTCAGCGGGCACAAGCTCGGCGCGCCCAAGGGCGTGGGCGCGCTCTACCTCGGCGAGCGCATCAGAAACCCCCGTGCGCTGCTCGCGGGCGGAGGACAGGAGAGCGGGCGGCGCTCGGGCACGGAGGCGACGGCGCAGCTTGCGGGCTTCGCCAAAGCGGTGGAGCTGCGCTGCGCGGACCTCGACGGCGCGCTGGCGCACATGGCGGCGGTCAAGGCGTATGCGCTCGAGCGTCTGCTTGCGCTCGACGGCGTGGTGCGCGTGGGCGCGGGCACCGCGCCGCACATCCTCGCGCTCTCGCTGGTGGGCTACCCCTCGGCGAACGTGGTGGAGGACCTCGGCGCGCAGGGCATCTGCATCAGCGCGGGCAGCGCCTGCCACCGCGGGCGCGCCAGCCACGTCTATGAGGCGATGAACCTGCCGAA
>JAILRK010000095.1 GCA_024698225.1 Oscillospiraceae bacterium
CCGGTGAGGGCGTCGAGGACGTCGCCGCCGGGCCAGGGGAAGGTGAGGCTGACGCCCTTGTCGCCGGCGTTGCAGATGGCAAGGGTGGTCTCGTCGTCGGTGTCGCGGCGGAAGGCGAGCACGGGACCTTCGGCGCGAAAATAGCGGATGCTGCCGCGCTGCAGGGAAACTCTGGCGTTGCGCACCGCGCCGAGGCGCGCGAAGTAGTCGGTCAGCATGCGGTCCTCGTGCTCCCAGGGGAAGGTGCCGCGGTTGAAGGGGTCCTCAAAGCCCTGCATGCCCGCCTCATCGCCGTAGAAGATGGTGGGGGAGCCGGGGAAGGCGTACATCACCAGCGCGGCAAGGCGCACGCGGGCAAGCCCGAGGCGCAGCTCCGCCGGGCTGAGCACAAGCCGCGCCCGCTCCTCGCGGGTCTGCGGCCACTCGCCCGTATAGCCGAGCACGGTCAGAATGCGCGGAGTGTCGTGGGTGGAGAGCATGTTCATCGCGCCGTAAAACGCGGCGGGCGGGTAGTTTTCGCGCAGATTCTCCATCGCATCGCGGAAGCTGCCGGCGTCCTGCTCGCGCAGATAGCTCAGAAGCGCCGTGCGGAAGGGGTAGTTCATCAGGCCGTGCGTCTGCGCGCCCAGCAGATATTTGCGGCGCACGGAGTACGCAATTTTGTTCGTACCGTCCTCCCAGACCTCGCCGATGAGGTAGGCGTCCGGCTTTTCCACCATCATAACACGGCGAATGCGCTCGATGAACCAGCCGGGCAGCTCGTCCGCAACGTCCAGCCGCCAGCCGGACGCGCCCGCGCGCAGCCAGTGGCGCACGACGCTGTCCTCGTCGTCAATGATAAATCTGATGTAGTCCGGATTGCTCTCCTCGACAGCAGGCAGCGTCTTAAAGCCCCACCAGGCGTCGTACTCATCGGGGAAGTGCTTGAAATGATACCAGCCGGAAAACGGCGAGCGCGGGTCCTGCGCCGCGCCGACACTGGGGTAGAAGCCCTCGGCGTTGAAATAGACGCTGTTCGAGCCCGTGTGGTTGAACACGCCGTCCAGAATGACGCGGATGCCAAGCTCCCCGGCATGCGCGCAGAGGCGGCGGAAGTCGCTCTCGTTGCCCAGCAGAGGGTCGACGGACATGTAGTCCGCCGTGTCATAGCGGTGGTTGCTCGCCGCCTCGAAAATCGGGTTGAGGTAGAGCGTCGTGACGCCGAGGCTGCGCAGATAGGGCAGCTTCTCCTCAATGCCGAGCAAATCGCCGCCGAAGAAGTCCGAACAGGTGATTTCCCCGCGCGCATTGGGCAGATACTCCATCTGCTCGTCCCAGTGGGGGTGCAGCGTCCGCGCGCCGACCATCCCGCGCACGTCCCGCCGCTCGGCGCGGCGGAAGCGGTCGGGGAAAATCTGATAGCTGACGCCGTTGCCGAACCACGCGGGCGTTTCGTTCGTGTCGTCATAGACGGTGAGCTGCCAGGGCGTGACGTCGTTGACGGGACACACGCCGTTTTTCCCGAAGCAGGTGCGGCTGCCGTCCATCCACTCCAGACGGAAGTGGTACCAAACCAGCTCGCCCCGCGCGGGGGCGGGGTAGACCCCGCTGAACACGGTGCGCCCGTCCTGCTCGGTCGCCTTGAGCGCATGCTCGGTGCGGCAGTCGGCAAACTCCTCATAGGCGACGACGTAGGCGCGTTTGACGTCCTCGTGCATCCCGGCAAAGAGCTTCAGCGTGACGGTCGTCCCGCAGGGGACGGCGCCGTAGGGCAGCTTGCAGCGTTCACTTCTTGAATCAAAATACATAAAAACTCCTGTGCTGTTTATTTCAGCAGTGTATCTTCACCGATGATATCCGCTTCACCGGCGGTAAAATAGGCGTTGAGGATGTCCACGGCGGTATTTGCCAGCGCGCCGCCGCTGTCGCCCTTTTCAATAATCATCGCAAGGGCAATCTGCGGGTCGTCATAGGGGGCGAACGCCACGAAAATGCCGTTGCTGATGGTGCCCTTGCCGCCGGTCTGCGCCGTGCCGGTCTTGGCGGCGGCGTCCACAATGCAGCGGGAGAAGGCGTTGCGCACGCTGCCCTCCGTCACCAGCTTGCGCATGCCGGAGAGCACCGCCTTGAGGTTCTCGTCGCTGATTTCAACGGTCTCCACGGGCGGCTCGTCATAGACAAGCGTCGGCTCGGCGCTGTCGTAGGAGCTGACGCTCTTGAGCAGGTGCGCCTTGTAGCGCGCTCCTCCGCCGGAGAGCGTGGCGATGTAATTGGCAAGCTGCAGCGGGGTAAAGGTGTTGTACGCCTGCCCGATGGCCGCCTGCAGCGTCAGACCGTCGGTCCAGTACTGGTTCTTCAGCGAGTTTACATAATCCGGCGAGGTCATCGTGCCGACGTTCTCGGGAATCTCGATGCCCGTCGGCTCGCCGAGGCCGAAGGCGGCGGCAAAGCGGTCCAGCGCGGAGATGCCGAGCTGACGGCCAATCTCATAGAAGAAGTAGTTGCACGACACGGTGATGGCGTCGCTGACGTTGATGGAGCCGTGCGTGCGCCCGTAGGACGCGTAAATCCAACAGTTGAAGGTCATGTCATAGTAGTGGTACGCGCCCTGCGTGCGGATTTTCGTCTGCGGCGTGATGACGCCGGACTCCAGCGCCGCCACCGCCACGGCGGGCTTGAAGGTGGAGCCGGGGGCAAAGGCCCACTGCGTCGCGCGGTTGAGCATGGGGCGGCGCGGGTCGCTGTTGAGCGTGGCGAAATCCTGGTTGAAGGTCTTGAGCGAGTAGGTGGGGTAGGAGGCGAGCGCCAGCACCTCGCCGGTGCCGACCTGGACCACCGCCGCCGCCGCGCCGCGGTCGATGCCGTCAGCCTCAATCAGCGCGCCCACGGAGTCCGCAAGGATGCGCTCCACGTCCTCCTGAAAGTCGATGTCCAGCGTCAGCGCCACGTTCTGGCCCGGCTCCGGCTCCACGGAGTAAAGCTCGGAGATGACCTTGCCCTCGGCGTTGCTGGTGACGATGCGCTTGCCGTCCTTGCCGCGCAGATAGTCCTCAAAGGCGTTCTCCACGCCGTCCAGGCCGACCACGTCGTTCCAGGCGTAGCCCCGGTCCTTGTAGTCGTCCCAGTTCTGGATTTTGCCCACGCGGCCCAGAATGTGCGCCGCCGCGTCGGTGCGATACTCGCGGGCGGTGGAGATGCCGACGCGCACGCCCTTGAACCCGCCGTCCTTGATGCGCGAAATCAGCGCCACGTCCACGTCGGAGGCAAACAGAAAGGTGCCGTCGCCGTCCAGCTTTGCCGTGGCGAGGGAGTAGCGCAGACCCACAAGGTCGCGCTGCTCGTCCGGCGAGAGCCCGGCGTCCACCGCATATTCCTCGCGCAGCAGCTCGAAGATGGTCTGCGGCGCGCGCATTTTATAGAACGTCTGTTCGTCTGTTCCCTCGTCAATCCACTTGCGGGAGATGGCGTACTTCGTCAGCATGCCCGAGCGGTTCACGCTGTCGTCGTAGGCGTAGGGGCGCGTCCGGCTCAGCGGCAGCTCGTCGAACCAGCTCACGCCCTGCGCGCGCAGCAGCTCCGTCAGACGCAGCAGCTCGGCGTTGAGCTCGTCGCTTTCCAACAGGGAGGGGTCGAAGGTCAGCGTATAGTCCACGCGGTTCGTGACCAGCACCTTGCCGTTGCGGTCCGTGATGACGCCGCGGGACGCCTCCACCGGCTCGACGCTGGTGTTCGTCCGCTGTGCCAGCGCGCGGTACTCGTCCCCGCGGACAATCTGCGCGTCGAACATCGAGGCGCAGTATGCCGTCAGGCACAGGGCAAACAGGGCGCAGAGCACCAGCAGCCGGTGGCGCAGGTTTTTCGTTTCTTCCATTGGAGTTCCTTCCATAGGTTGTCATTGGGGACGGTTCTGTTTGACAAATTATTAGGGTTGGTGCATGCTCGGGCTTGCCGGGAAAGGTTTCGCGCTGCGGCGCGACCTACTTTCCCCGCGGCGGGAAAGTAGGCAAAGCGCCGCTAAAACCGTACGGTTTTAGAATCCCTTGGGGACGCGTGAGGTTGATTTTCTGGTTTTGCCGTTGCCGCGCGTCATACGGTACGCTGTTTCCTGTGTACTGTATTGACACTGCAACGTGCCGCCTCTTCGGCGGCGCAACTGCGTACTGATCCTGATGATACCTGCCACGGGGCTTGGGATAACAATACGGGATATAATCTGATAAATCCAATCGCTGTTCCGACGGTTCTCCTGTCGGACGAGGGATGCACTTCCGCGAGCTGCAGGGCGGGGCGGCGGGGAGCCGCATACGAGGAAAGTCAGTGCGGCTTACGAAAACAGCGTTTCGTACTCTCTCTGCATCGGCAAGTCAGTAGAACTTTACGTTCTAAAGGATTCTGAAACCTTGGTTTCAGCGGCGTTTTGCTTCCTTTGCCGCCGTGGGCAAAGGAAGTCGCGCCGGGGCGCGAAACTCCTCTCTGTCATCAATGGGGAAAGATCTATTTGACAAATGCCAGCCCGCTTGCTACAACCCCAATCACTTGCCTCCCCCTTTGGGGGAGGTGGCACGAGCGCAGCGAGTGACGGAGAGGGTCCGCCGCGACGCGCCGGCGGGCGTCACCCTCTCAGGCGCTGCGCGCCAGCTCCCCCGGAGGGGGAGCCAAGAAGGTGCGGCGGCATGGCGCGATATATAGGCTTGGCGCAAACGCGCGGGGCGCGGGCTTACAGCATGAGTGTCAATGGGGACGGTTCTTCTTGACAAACGCCATGCCACTTGCCTCCCCCTTTGGGGGAGGTGGCACGAGCGCAGCGAGTGACGGAGAGGGTCCGCCGCGACGCGCCGACGGGCGTCACCCTCTCAGGCGCTGCGCGCCAGCTCCCCCGGAGGG
>JAILRK010000145.1 GCA_024698225.1 Oscillospiraceae bacterium
CGATGGGGTAAACTAACTCCTGTTGTAAAGGCGTGGAGCTTTACAAGAAGCCACGGCGAGGAGGAAATGCCCTGTGAAAAACCAGACCTATCGCATGACCATGCTCTTTGATTTTTACGGGGAGCTTCTCACCGAGCGGCAGAAGGAGTTCTATCAGCTCTACTACGACGAGGACCTGTCCCTTGGGGAAATCGCGGAGAATTACGGCATCTCCCGCCAGGGCGTGCGCGACGTGATTGTCCGCGCCGAGGCGTATATGACCGAAATTGAGGACAAGACGGGGCTGGTGAAGCGCTATATGCAGCGTGTGCCGCACATTGAGGCCATAGAGGCGGCGGTGAGCGAAATCAGGCGCAAGAACGAGCGCCTCTTTGAGGACGAGCGGCTTGCGGCGCTGTGCACGACCATTGAGACAGAGCTTGCGACGCTCAAGGAATGATAATGAGGTTCGGCTATGGCATTTGAGGGACTTTCCGAAAAACTGAATGCAGTCTTCAAGAACCTGCGCGGCAAGGGGCGCATCACCGAGGAGGACATCCGCCTTGCGATGCGCGAGGTGCGCATGGCGCTGCTGGAGGCGGACGTCAGCTACAAGGTCGTCAAGGACTTTGTCAAAACCGTCAGCGAGAAGGCGATGGGCGCCGAAGTGCTCGAAAGCCTCACCCCCGCGCAGCAGGTCATCAAAATCGTCAACGAGGAGCTGACCGCGCTGATGGGCGGCGCAAACGCGCGCCTGACCTATGCTTCCCAGCCGCCCAGCGTCATTATGATGGTGGGTCTGCAGGGCGCCGGTAAGACGACGAACGTCGCCAAGCTGGCGGGGCTGATTCGCTCCCAGCAGGGCAAGCGCCCACTGCTTGTCGCCTGCGACGTGTACCGCCCTGCGGCAATCACGCAGTTGCAGGTTGTCGGCTCGCAGCTCTCGCTGCCCGTCTTTGAGATGGGTCAGGCGGACCCGGTCAAGATTGCGCAGGAGTCCGTGCGCTACGCCAGGGACCACGGCAACGACGTCGTCATGCTCGACACCGCCGGACGGCTCCACGTGGACGAGGCGCTGATGAACGAGCTCAAGCGCATCAAGGCGGCGGTCCGGCCCAGTGAGATTCTGCTGGTCGTGGACGCGATGACCGGTCAGGACGCGGTCAACGCCGCCACCGCCTTCGACGAGGCACTGGGCATTGACGGCGTGGTGCTCACCAAGCTGGACGGCGACGCCCGCGGCGGCGCGGCGCTGTCGATTCGCGCGGCGACGGGCAAGCCCATCAAGTTCATCGGCACGGGCGAGAAGCTCGACATGATTGAGCCCTTCCACCCCGACCGCATGGCCTCCCGCATCCTCGGCATGGGCGACATGCTCTCTCTCATTGAAAAGGCGGAGCAGAGCTTCGACGAGGAGCAGGCGAAGAAGTTAGAGGAGAAAATCCGCAAGAACCGCTTCACGCTGCAGGACTACTACGAGCAGCTGCAGCAGCTCAAGCGCATGGGCGACCTCAGCCAGATTGCGGAGATGATGCCCGGGCAGCTGGGCAAGCAGATGCAGTCCGCCGAGCTTGACCCGAAGATGATGGCGCACACCGAGGCCATCATCCTCTCAATGACGCCGGCGGAGCGCGAGGACCCCCGCGTCATCGGACCGAGCCGCAAAAAGCGCATCGCCGCCGGCTGCGGGCTGGAGGTCGTGGACGTGAACCGCCTGCTCAAGCAGTTCGAGATGATGCAGGAGCTGACCAAGCAGCTCAGCCGCGGCAAGATGCCCAAGGGCATGGGCGGCCTCCCCGGGATGGGCGGCAAGGGTGGCGGCAGGCTCAGCGGCTTCGGACGCCGCAAGCGCTTGCGCTGAATTCGTTGATTCAATGCCACGCATTTTATCAAATATACATTATATTATTACAACTATTTTGGAGGTACTTTATCATGGTTAAGATTCGTCTTCGCAGAATGGGCGCCAAGAAGGCCCCGTACTATCGCGTTGTTGTCGCTGACAGCCGCTATCCCCGCGACGGCCGCTTCATCGAGGAGCTCGGCACCTACAACCCCTGCGTCAGCCCCGCCGAGATTAAGGTTGACACCGACCGCGCGCTGGAGTGGATTAAGACCGGCGCTCAGCCCACCGAGACGGTCCGCGCGCTTCTGAAGAGAGTCGGCGCGCTCAACTAAGCGGGGGTCGTTCAAATCATGAAAGACTTGCTGCTCTACATCGCCCGCAGCCTGGTCGAGCATCCCGATGATGTGACCGTTACGGAGGTGCAGGGTACGGACGAGCTTACGCTCGAGCTGCGCGTCAATCCCGACGATATGGGCAAGGTCATCGGACGACAGGGGCGGATTGCCAAGGAAATCCGCACCATCGTGCGCGCGTATGCCCAGCGCACCGGCGTGAAGGTTTCGGTCGATATTGTAGATTGACAGAGAAAAAGCGGCTCACAGGAGCCGCTTTTTCCTTAGGGCAACGCAATGCCGATGCATGCGGCGCTGCCGGAAAGGAGAGAGCTATGGGTTTGTTTACCAAGGCGCCCGCCCCGCTGGAGGCGCCGGACTATATCGAGGTCGGGCAGATTGTCAACACGCACGGCGTGCGCGGCGAGGTCAAGGTGCAGCCGTGGGACGTCACGGCGGAGCGGCTGTGCACCTTTAAGACCTTTTACATCGACGGCACGCCCTTCCGTCCGCTGCAAAAGCGCGTGCACGGCGACATGGTGCTGATGCTCCTGCCGGAGATTACCGACATGGATGCGGCGGCGGCGCTGAAGACCAAGGTGCTGTCCATCCGCCGCGCGGACGTGCGCCTGCCCAAGGGCGAGTACTTCGACGAGGAGCTCGTCGGGATGAACGTGTTCAATTACTTCCCCCACACCTACATCGGCACGGTGACGGAGGTGCTGACCTATCCCGCACACAAGCTCTACCGCGTCCGCGGCCCGGAAAAGACCTATCTGATTCCGGCAGTGAAGGACATCTTTGTCACAGACATCAACACCACCGCACGGGAGATTACCGTGCACATGATTGAGGGATTGGAGACGGACGAGGCATGAGAATCGACATCATGACGCTGTTTCCCGAGTCGGTGGACGCCATGCTCAACGTCAGCATTCTCGGGCGCGCGCAGGAGCGGGGATACATCGCCATTCAGACGCACCAGATTCGTCAGTACACCACCAATCGGCAGATGCAGGTGGACGACTATCCCTACGGCGGCGGGCGCGGCGCGGTGATGCAGGCGGACCCGCTCTACCGCTGCCACGCGGACATCGTGGCGCGCTTCGGCGCGGGACACACCATCTACCTCTCGCCCTGCGGGCGCGTGTTCACGCAGGGCGTGGCACGGGAGCTGAAGGAGCGCTATGACCATCTCATCCTTGTGTGCGGACACTATGAGGGTGTGGACCAGCGCTTTCTGGACGAGTGCGTGGACGAGGAGATTTCCATGGGCGACTTTGTCGTCACCGGCGGCGAGATTCCCGCCATGGCGCTGGCGGACTGCGTGTGCCGCATGGTGCCCGGCGTGCTGCCGGAGGAGGCCTGCTTCACCGAGGAATCGCACTGGGACGGGCTGCTGGAGTATCCGCAGTACTCCCGCCCCGACGAGTGGCACGGACGCCGCGTGCCGGACGTGCTGCTCTCCGGTCACCACGAGAACGTGGCGAAGTGGCGGCGCAAGGAGAGCTGGAAGCGCACGATGGCGCGCCGTCCGGACCTCTGGGCGCAGTTTGACGAGAGGGTGCTTACGACCAAGCAGGAAAAGAAGCTGCTTGCCGAGGCAAAGGCGGAATTTGAACAGGAGCGCGAACAGGAGCGCGGGGACGCATGAGCCCCGCGTTTTTTTGCGCCCGGCGGATGCGGTGCCGTCCGTCCTGTGCGTTCGGCACAAAAACGAATCGGAATCTTTGGCATGACAGGGCGGCAAAAATGTAGTATTCTGTAGGAAACCTGCCAAATCATTTGGCAGTCAAACAAATTGTATGGAGGTGCTGTGATGGCGAGGGAAAGCTACGCGGGCAAAATCAACCGCAAGCTCAGCAAGAAGCTGCGCGTGGTCGAGGTGGCGGCGGGCCGTGAGCCGGCGGACCTCGTGCTCAAGAACGCGACCTATGTCAACGTCTACTGCAACGAACTGAGCCACGGCGACATCGCGGTGGCAAACGGACTGATTGCCGGCATCGGCGGCACGTACCACGGCGCGGTCGAGACGGACGTGTCCGGCAAGCTGGTGCTGCCGGGCTTTGTGGATGCGCACATCCATTTGGAGAGCTCCCTCGTCTCACCGACGGAGTTTGTCAAGGCGGTGCTGCCCCACGGCACGACCACCGTCATCACCGACCCCCATGAGATTACGAACGTCATGGGCACGGACGGCATCGAGTACATCCTGCAGGCGACCGAGGGGCTGCCGGTGGACGTGCGCGTCATGCTGCCGAGCTGCGTTCCGGCAACGCCGCTGGACGAGTCCGGCGCGTCGCTGGACTACCGCGCCATTGACTCCTTCTACGACTACGGGCGCGTCGAGGGCCTTGCCGAGATGATGGACTTCGTCGGCGTGGTGGCGGGCGACCAGCAGGTGCTTGAAAAAATCGTCGCCGCGCAGGCGCACCACAAGAAGATTGACGGGCATGCCCCGGACCTGAGCGGCAAGGCGCTCAACGCCTACATCGCCGCGGGCGTGTACTCCGACCACGAGTGCTCAAACGTGGAGGACGCGCTTGCAAAGCTGGGCCGCGGACAGTACATCATGATTCGCGAGGGCACGGCGGCGCGCAATCTTGACGCGCTGCTGCCCCTGCTCACGCCGCAGTACTACACCTACTGTATGTTCTGCACCGATGACAAGCATCCCAGCGACCTGCTGGAAAAGGGGCACATCGACTACATCGTGAAAAAGGCAATCCGCGCGGGCGTCGACCCGATCATCGCCGTCAAGTGCGCCTCTCACCACGCGGCGCGGTACTTCCTGCTCAACAACCGCGGCGCCATTGCGCCGGGCTTCCTTGCGGACTTTGTCGTCATCGACGATTTCGACGCGTTCAACATCCTCTCGGTCTACAAAAAGGGCGAGCTGATGTACGACGGCACGACGCTTGCGCCGGTGGAGCCGCCGGAGATTGAACCGATGCTCGTCAAGCACGCGCACGAGACCTTTCACGTCGCGCACCTCACGGCGGAGGATTTCGCCGAGACGCGCCCGCGCGGCGTGTTGGGCATGGTGCCCGGCGAGATTGTCACCACCGACGCGGGCTATGCCACCGGAATCGACGTGGCGAACGACGTGCTGAAGATTGCCGTCATCGAGCGGCACAAGAACACGCGCCACATTGGCATCGGCTACATCAAGGGCTACGGGCTGCGCTCGGGCGCGGTGGCGACCTCCATCTCTCACGACAGCCACAACATCATCGTCGTCGGCACGAACGAGGAGGACATTGCGGCGGCGGCAAACCGCGTCGTCGCGCTCAACGGCGGCATCGTCGTCTGGGACGGCGGCGAGGCAAAGGGCGAGCTGCAGCTTGAGATTGCCGGCATCATGAGCGAGGAGCCGCTCACCGTGGTCAACGACAAGCTCGAGGCGGCGAAGGAGGCGGCGTTCGCGCTGGGCGTCAGCCGCGGCGTCGACCCGTTTATGACGCTGTCCTTTATGGCGCTGCCGGTCATCCCGACGCTGCGCCTGACCACGCGCGGCGTGTTCGACGTGACGAAGCAGAACTACGTATAAAAAGAAGTGAAAAAATCCGCGTGCCTCCCGGACGGGGCACGCGGATTTTTTGCGGCGGGGCTCAGGTCCCGCTTTTTTCTTCGAGCTTTTTCGGGGCGACCATGATGCGCAGGTGCGAGCCCTCGCCGCACTTGCCCTTCTCGTCGTTGACCTCGATGTCGAACCACATCTTGCGCCGTTCGATGCTGCGCAGGCGGGTCGTGGCGCTGACCTTCATGCCAACCGGCGTCGGGGCGAGGTGGCGGCAATGGATTTCCGCGCCCACGGTGGTCATGCCCTCGTCCAGATAGGCCTTTGCAAGCTCCAGCGAGGCCGCCTCCATCAGCGCCACCATGTTCGGGGTGGAGAGAATTTTTGCGCCCGCGCTGCCGATGCGCTTGGCGGTCATGTCGTCCGTGACCGTCCAGGTCAGGGTGTATTCCGTCGGCTTTTCCATCGTCTGCTCCTCCTTTGTTCGTTCTGCTGCCGCAGCTGTGCCTGTTCTTTATTATAATACGGAATGTCTGCTTGTCAAAGCAAATTTTGCGGCGTATACTATAGGCAGAACAATTCGGGAGGTACTACCATGAAACCGTATTTCAGCAATGCATTCGGAATTGCGCGCAACGCCAACCAGAACGGGCGCACCGTGGAGCTGCAGTTGGACTTTATGATGCAGTATATGGACGGCGAGACGAAGATGACCAAGGACGGACCCGTCTCCGCCTCCGTGCGCAAGCGCGAGCCGATGACCAGCGTCCTGCTGACGCGGGAGGGCGTGGTTGCGCTCATCGGTCTTCTGCACAAGACCTTGGGCGATGAGTTCGACGAGATTGTGGACTGGTGCGAGCGGCAGGAGTGAGCTTGAACGCGGTTTCTGTGGCGCTTTGACGTGGAATAACCGTTGTGCCCCTGCCGCAAATGTGCTAAAATAACAAAACACCGCACGATGCGTGCAGAGGAGGGGAGGGACGTCGGGGTGAAGTGGAAACGGCTTGCAGTGCTTGGCTGCGTGATGCTTTGCGTGACGTATGCCGCGTGCCTGTTTGGCAAACCCGTCGAGACCGAGGCGGAGGAGAAGATAAGCTACGTCAGCGCCAACACGCTGGACACCTCCGGCTTTCTTCACGTTGCAAGCGAAAACATGGACACGGTGGACCCGCAGAGCACCACGGAGTTCTATCTCGTGGCGCTCAACGTGTTCGACCGTCTGGTCGAGCTGCACAGCGACGAGCGCGGCGCGGCGGAGATTGTGCCGTCTCTCGCGGAGTCGTGGGAGGTCTCTGAGGACGGACTGACCTATCGCTTCCAACTGCATGAGGGCGTGCACTTCAGCAACGGCGAGGCGCTGACCGCCTCGGACGTGCGCTTCACTTTTGAGCGTCTGCTCACATACCGGAAGTCGGTCAACGCGGGGCTGGTGATGAGCATTCTCGGCGCACGGGAATTGCACGAGGGGCTTGCGGACAGCCTTGCGGGCTTCCGCGAGCTTGACGAACTGAGCTTTGAAATCACGCTGGAAAAGCCCCATGCGGCGTTTATTGACTGCCTGTCCTCGCCGAGCGCCTCCATCCTCGATGAACAGACGCTGCACCGGGTGGGCGACCTGTTTGGACTCTACGGCCCGAGCACCATCGGAACCGGACCGTTTATCGTGAAGAAGTGGACGATTGGCTCGGAGATGATACTCGTTGCAAACCCGGATTGCTGGTCGGGCGCGCCGTCCTGTCCCGGCGTTCATATCCGAATGATGAGCGATGCGGAATCACAGCAGATTCTCTTTGAAAACGGCGAGTTGGACATTCTGGACCTGGACGGGCTGGGCGGAGAGCGCGAGAGCTTCCTGCGCAGCAGGTCGTACCAGGACAACCTGTGTTGCGGACAGCGCGTCGGCATCAACTACCTGACGCTCAACCAATCCATCGCGCCGCTTGACGACGTGCGGGTGCGCAAGGCGCTGCAATACGCCCTGGACCGGCAAATGCTGCTCGACGTGGTGTACAATGGGCTTGGGCATTTGGAAAACGGCATTTTTCCACGCGGACTTGAGGGCCACAACCCGGACCTCGACCCCATCCCTTACGACCCGGCGCTTGCGCGCAGCCTGCTGGCAGAGGCGGGTTACGCCGATGGCTTTGACCTTGCAATTGCCGTAAGCGAGGAGTCCAAGCAGGCGGTGCATGAGACTGTGGAGATTGTCGCCTACATGTGGGAGCAGATTGGTGTGCGCGCCACAGTCCAGGTGATGGATGCGGACGACTATGCATCGGAGCGCCGGGCGGGCCGGCTGGCCTGCTGCGCCATGGGCTGGACGGCGGACTATGACGACCCGGAGAACTTCATCATGCCGTTTTTCGGCAGCCGTGAAAACAGCTTGTACCGCGGGCTGTGCTACTCCGACGAGACGGTGATGGAGCGGGTGCGCAACGCGGGCTCCATTGTGGACAACATGCAGCGCATTGAGGAATACCGGGCGCTGGAAAAGAAAATTGTGCAGGAGGACGCGGCGTGGGTGCCGCTGCTCTCCCGCATCCATTATTTCGCCGTCAGCGACCGGGTGGAGAACTTCCACGTGTCGTGGAACGGCTGGTCCTTTGGCTTTTACCGGGGGATTCACATTCAAGACGGAAACGGGTGATGGCAATGCATACCATTCGGTTTAAAATAACGCTTCTGACCATGATGGCAATCATCGTCTGTGTGCTTGGCGTCGGCGGCAGCACGGCAATCTCCGTCAAGCGGGAGGGCGACATCAATTCCGCGGAGATGATGCGCCTGCTGTGCGAAAACAACAGCATGAACATCGACACCTATCTCAACAGCGTACAGCAGTCGGTGAACATGGTCTCGCGGTTTGCGCTCGATGAGATTGAAGCGGTGGAGCTGGTCCGGGGCGGCGCCATCGGTCTGCAGGGCACGGGCGTGGACCTGAATGGGCACAGCCGCAGCGAGGAGCAGCAGGCAGAGCTCGACGCATACCTGAGCAACTACTATTCCCGCGTGGAGATACTGTTCCGCAGCGTCGCCAACCGGACGCACGGCGTCGTCTCCTTCTACCTGCGCATCAATCCGGAAATCAGCAAGACCTCGTCGGGCTTCCTCTACTCCAGCATCGGGCGTTCGACCTTCAAAAAGCTCCTGCTGACCGACCTCTCCGCCTATGCCCCGACCGACACGGAGCATGTCGGCTGGTATTTCATCCCGCTCGAACGCGGTGAGCCAACCTGGATTGAGCCCTACGAGAACGTCAACCTGGGCATCAAAATGCTCTCCTACGTTGTGCCGCTGTACAAGTCCGGCACCTTCATCGGCGTGGTGGGGATGGACATCAGCTATGATATGATGGTCTCCCAAATCAGCAGCATCCAGATTTATGACACGGGCTTTGCCTACCTTGCGCGCCCGGACGGCGTTGTGGTCTATCATCCGGACCTGGTCCAGGGCAGCAGCCTCATCGAGGCGGGCGCGCTCTCCGAAAGAGACGTTGCGCTCCTGAACAAGAGCGAGCACAACGACGACCCGTTGCTCTATGACTATCAGGGCGAGGAGTGGCAGATGCTCTTCAACACGCTTGCCAACGGGATGAAGCTGATTGTCACCGCGCCGGTGCAGGAAATCAACGCCTCATGGACCAGATTGATTGGGCGCATAGTGGCGGTTTCGCTGCTGAGCATGGTCGCGTTTCTGCTCATCGCCATCTACACGGTGCGCCGCATGACCGAACCGCTGCTGCAGTTGACCGAGGCGTCGGAGCGCATTGCCGAGGGGAACTATGACGTGCGTCTGGAGTACAACGGGCGTGACGAGGTCGGCAAGCTGACCGCCACGTTCCGGCATCTGGTGGACCACCTCAACGTCTACATCAGCGACCTCAACAGCAGGGCGTATCAGGATTCGCTGACCAGCGTGCGCAACCGCGGCGCATTCAGCATTGCCGCGCGCAAGCTGGATGACGCAATCGCCGCCGCCAAGGGACAGGGGGAGCCGCCGCGCTTTGGCGTCGTCATGCTCGACTGCAATGACCTCAAGAAAATCAACGACACCTACGGGCATGAGAAGGGCGACGCCTATCTGCGCACCTCCTGCGCGCTCGTGTGCCGGATGTTCCCGCACAGTCCGGTGTTCCGCATGGGCGGCGACGAGTTTGCCGTGCTGCTGCAGGACGGCTCCTATGACAACCGTGAGGCCTTGCTTGCCAACTTTGACTATGCCGTGGAGGAGAAAAACAAGACCGCCAGGGAGCGCTGGGAGCGCGTGTCCCTTGCCAAGGGCATGGCGGTCTATGAGCCGGGAACGGACAAAAACACCGACTGCGTGCTGGCCCGCGCAGACGAGAAGATGTACGAGGACAAAAAACGCATGAAGAGCGCGGGTAAGACGCCCGCAGAGCCGCGGTGAGAAAAGCGCGGCGTGAGACGAAACAGACGAAAGCGATGCGACACAGAACCAGACAAACCGAGGAATTTACCATGAAACAATACCAGTTTCCCGACGAGCAGCGAGCGCTGATGGAGCACATGCGCACGCCCTTTGCCGTCTACCAGTTCATTGAAAAGCGCGTTGTGACGCTGATTTTGTCCGAGGGCTTTTGCCGCCTGTTCGGTTATCGGAACAGGGCAGAGGCGTACTTTGACATGGACCACAACATGTATAAGGATACCCACCCGGACGATGTGGCGCGCATCGCGGAGGTGGCGTACCGTTTCGCCGTGGAGGCGGGGGACTACAACGTGTCGTATCGCTCCCGTTGCGCCGACGGCAGCGGTTACCGCGTCATACACGCGCGGGGTGAGCACGTTTTCACGGACGACGGCGTGCGCCTTGCCTACGTCTGGTACATGGACGAGGGCGTTTTCGTGCCGGAGAGCAGCCCGCAGGAGGACAGCGCGGTGACGCAGCGCGTTGTGACCTGCGCGTGTGACGCGGACATCGACGCCCGCTACGACTCCCTCACGGGCCTGCCCAACATGACCTATTTCTTTGAGCTTGCGGCGGCGGAACGGGACCGCATCCTTGCCGGGGGCGTGCAGCCGGCGCTGCTGTTTATCGACCTCAGCGGCATGAAGTATTACAACCGCAGGTTCGGCTTTGCCGAGGGCAACGCACTGTTGCGCGCCTTCGGGCGTCTGCTTGCCATCTACTTCGGCAACGAGAACTGCAGCCGCTTTGGACAGGACCATTTTGCCGTGGTCGTGCCGACAGAGGAACTGGACCGGCAGTTGGGACGCCTGTTCCAGGACTGCCGTGAGCTCAACGGCGGCAAGAGCCTGTCTGTCCGCACCGGCGTCTACCGCATGACGGAACGGGGGACGGACATCAGCATCGCCTGTGACCGCGCGAAGCTGGCCTGCGATGCGCTGCGCAACGTCTACGTCTCCTGCATCAAATACTTTGACGTGAACATGCAGGAGGACGCGGACCGCAGGCGCTATATCCTCGGCAGCTTTGACCGTGCCCTTGAGGAGGGCTGGATTAAGGTCTTCTACCAGCCCATCGTGCGCGCGGTCAACGGCAGAATCTGCGATGAGGAGGCGCTCGCGCGCTGGGATGACCCGGAGAAGGGCCTGCTATCCCCGGCGGAGTTCGTTCCCATTCTGGAGAGCACGCGCCTGATTTACAAGCTCGACCTCTACGTGCTCGACCGCGTGCTGGAGAAGCTCCGGCGGCAGCTTGCAGAGGGGATCTCCCCTGTGCCGCAGTCGGTCAATCTCTCCCGCGCGGATTTCGAGGTCTGCGACATCGTGGAGGAAATTCGCAGCCGCGTCGATGCGTCCGGCGTGGGGCGCGACATGGTGACCATTGAGATTACGGAGAGCATCGTCGGCAGTGATTTCGACTTTATGAAGGAACAGATTCAGCGCTTCCGCACGCTGGGCTTTGCCGTCTGGATGGATGATTTCGGCAGCGGATACTCCTCGCTCGACGTGCTGCAGAGCGTGCGCTTCGACCTCATTAAGTTTGACATGAGCTTTATGCGCAAGTTCGACAGCGCAGAGGGCGGTGACGTCATCCTCACGGAGCTGACGAAAATGGCAACGGCGATGGGCATCGACACCGTCTGCGAGGGCGTGGAGACGGAGGAGCAGATTCGTTTTCTGCGTGAGATTGGATGCTCGAAGCTGCAGGGGTACTACTTTGCCAAGCCAATGCCGCTTGATGCGTTGTTCCGCCATCAGGAGTTCGGGGCGCGCCTCGCCTTTGAAAATCCGGCGGAATCCTCCTATTACGCAACCATCGGGCGCACCGACCTTTACGACCTCTCCGTGCTGGCAAGCGATGACCGGGACGCCTTTCGCAATTTCTTTGATTCACTGCCCGTGGCGCTGCTGGAGGTCCGGAACGACCGGGCGTACCTTCTGCGCAGCAACCGCTCTTACCGTGAGGTCATCAGGCGCCGCCTCGGCGTGGAGCTCCGCGAGGGTGACGCGCTGAGTTTCCCGCCCTTTGACCGGACAACCTACGTCCGCACGCTGCTGAACCGCTGCCGTCATGGCGAGGGCTGTTCCCTGCTGGAGGAGCGCCTGGACAAAAACGATACCGCCAGCCTTTTTGCGCGCTACCTTGCGGAAAACCCGGTCTCCGGGGCCGCCGCAATCGCCATCGGCATCCTCTCGGTGAACGGACCAAAGGGGGCAAGCTATGCCGACATCGCCCGCGCGCTGGCCTCCGACTATTTTGACCTGTTCTACGTTGACCTGGAGACGGAAAAGTTCATCGCCTACACCTCGGACGTCGGCGGAGAGGAACTGGCGGCGGAGCGCCACGGCGAGGACTTCTTTGCCAGCGCGCGGCACGACGCGCCGCAGCTGCTGCACCCCGAGGACTGCGGCGCCTTCGTCGCACAGTTTACCAGAGAAAACGTGTTGCATGCACTGGATACGCGGGGCGCGTTTACCACCAGCTACCGTCTGCTGCGCAACGGCGTACCGGAATATGTCAACATGAAGGTGACGCGGATGCACCCGGATGAAAGCCACATCATCATCGGCGTGAGCAGCATCAACGAGCAGATGCGCCTGAAGGAGGAGGCGGAGCGTGTTGCGCGTGACAAGCTCTCCTACTCCCGCATCTCGGCGCTGATGGGGGAGGTCGTCTGCCTGTATATCATCGACCCGAAGACGGAGCGGTACAGCGAATACAGCTCCAACGAGGACTACAAGAGCTTTGGCCTTGAGAGCGAAGGCGAGGCGTTTTTCTCCACGGCGCGGGAGAACGGCGTGCGCACGGTCTGCGCGGACGATTTGCTGATGTATCTGAAGCGCTTTACCCTCGACAACGTATTGCGCGAGATTGCGGTAAAGGGGCGCTTCTCCATGGATTATCACCTGATGTTTGCGGGTGAGCCGCGGCGCGTTGTGCTGCGTGCCGCGGTGTCCAGGGAGAGCGACGGCGAAAAGCTGCTTGTCGGCTTGTGTGCCTTCGACGGGAATGAGCGGCAGGAGCCGGTCCGCAGTTGAGCGCGGAGCGGCGGCGGACCGCGCTGATTTGACAAAAAGGCGCGCTATAATGCAGGAATTGTTTGGGAGAACCGTCGGCGTCGGCATGGTGAAATTGTGTTGACACAAACTGTTCTCTGTGCTAAACTTTATGATACTACAGTAACGAGGTGTCAGAATGAACCGTTTCATTCAGTGTGTTGCTTTTGTTGTAGCTGCCGTAGTACCCGTAGCCATGGGTGCGACAGCTCAAAAAGTCATGCTCTGAATCAACGGGGACCGGCGCGGCGTGTCGGGGATCACCAGAACAAGAGCAACACCGTATGGTCGACTTTTTGGGCCATACGGTGTTTTTTCTGACTGTTCGCGACCGCTTTTCTGACGCCTCACCGGAACAAGATATCGCTTTTGCTTTGGAAAGGACGCGATGCCTATGAAAATGACCGGCGCAAACATCCTTGTTGAGTGTCTGCTGGAGCACGGGGTCGACACGGTGTTCGGCTACCCCGGCGGCACCATTCTCAATGTCTACGATGCGCTCTACGACTATCGGGACCGCATCCGGCACGTGCGCACCGTGCACGAACAGGGTGCGGCGCACGCTGCCGACGGCTATGCCCGCTCGACGGGGAAGGTGGGCGTATGTCTTGCCACCTCGGGACCGGGCGCAACGAACCTGGTCACGGGCATCGCCACCGCCTATATGGATTCCTCGCCCGTGGTGTTCATCACCTGCAACGTCGGGCGGCATCTCATTGGCAAGGACTCCTTCCAGGAGGTCGATATCACCGGCATCTCCATGCCCATCACCAAGTGGAACTGCATGGTCACCTCTGCCGACGATATCGCGGACGCCGTGCGCGAGGCCTTTGCCATCGCCCGCTCCGGCCGTCCCGGACCGGTGCTGATTGACATTCTCAAAAACGCCACGGCGGAGGAGGCGGACTATGCGCCGCTTGCCCCCGGCGAGCATCGCAGCGCCGGCAGCCTCGGCGCGCTGGTCGCGCGGGTCAGCCCAAGCCTTGCCGCGCCGGAGCCGGACATTGCCGACATCGAGCGGCTGGTCGAGATGGTGGGCCGGGCGGAGAAGCCCTTCCTCATCTGCGGCGGCGGCGTCGTGCGCGCCCGCGCGCAATCGGAGTTCGAGACCTTCGCCGCCTGCGTGGACGCGCCGGTTGCCATCACGGTCATGGGCGGCGGCGGCTTCCCGGGGGACAACCCGCTCTCCACGGGCATGATTGGAATGCACGGCTCGCAGGCGAGCAACATGGCGGTGGACCACTGCGACCTGCTGATTGCCATCGGCTGCCGCTTTTCTGACCGCGTTGCGCTGGACCCGAAGAGCTTTGCCGCGCAGGCGAAGATTGTGCACATCGACATCGACCGTGCGGAAATCAACAAGAACGTGCACGCCGACCACCACATCGTCGGCGACGCGAAGCGCGTGCTCGAGCTGCTCAACGCACGCCTGACGCGCCAAAAGCACACGCAGTGGAAGGAGCACGTGTTCTCCTACCCGCGTGAGACGGAGTATTCCCTTGCCGGCGACCATCTTACCCCCAAGCAGATTTCCGATGCGATTTCCCGCATCGCTCCGCCGGATACGATGATTGCCACCGACGTCGGACAGCATCAGATGTGGGCCATCCAGCATCTGCACTACGACTACCCCGGTCAGCTGCTGACCTCCGGCGGCTTTGGTGCGATGGGCTTCGGACTGGGCGCGGCAATCGGCGCACAGGTCGGGAATCCCGGAAAGACCGTGCTCCACATCACCGGCGACGGCAGCTTCCGCATGAACTGCCACGAGCTCGCCACCGTTTCGGGCTGCGGACTGCCGATTGTGACGGTGCTGTTCAACAACAATACGCTGGGCATGGTGCGCCAGTGGCAGACGCTGATTTACCACGAGCGCTACAGTGAGACGGACATGCTCTCCCGCGTGGACTACGTGAAGCTCGCCGAGGCCTACGGGCTCAGCGGGTTCCGCGTCAGCGACGTCGCGGGCTTCGAGGCGGCGCTGCGCACGGCGCTCGCCTGCGGGCACGGCTGCGTGATTGAGTGCGTCATCGATATCGACGAAAAGGTTCGTCCGATGGTGCCCGGCGGCAAGCACATCACGCAGTTCCTGCTGGAATGAGCGCACAGGGAAAGGGGAAGGCTATGGAACGATACACACTGGCAGTTCTGGTGGACAACGCCGCAGGCGTGCTCTCGCAGGTGTCGCGGCTGTTTTCCCGCAAGGGCTTCAACATCGAGTCCCTTGCCGTCGGCGTGACGGAGGACGAGGCCGTCAGCCGCATGACCATTGAAATAAAGGTGGACAGCGAGGACCAGGTCACGCTGATTTGCAACCAGCTGCGCAAGCTGATTCCCGTGCACTCGGTGAAGGTGCTCTCGCCCGCGCGCTCCATGCGCCGTGAGCTGGCACTCATCAAGGTGCGCGCCGAAACCAGCGAGGCGCGCAACGAGCTGATTCAGCTGAGCAATATTTTCCGCGCCTCCATCATCGACGTCGCACCCGCGTCGCTGACCATTGCCGTCATCGGCGAGGACGACAAGACCGATGCAATCCGCAATCTGGTCGAGCCGCACGGCATTCTGGAAATGGCGCGCACGGGCGTCATCGCCCTGGAACGCGGCGGGTTCACCCTCGATGAGGAGACGAAGGAAAAGGGCGAATTCGACTACGGTAAAAACGTTCAGTAATATCCTAACTATAAAAATACTGTTTGTAAAGGAGAATATCAACATGGCAAAGATGTACTATGAGCAGGACTGCGACATCAACGTTCTCAACGGCAAGAAGATTGCCATCATCGGCTACGGCTCTCAGGGGCATGCCCACGCGCTGAACCTGCGCGACTCCGGCTGCGACGTCATCATCGGTCTGCGGCAGGGCAGGAGCTGGAAGAAGGCGGAGGAGGACGGCTTCACCGTGCTCAGCGTCGCCGAGGCGACCGCCGCCGCGGACATCGTCATGATGCTCGTCAACGACGAGAGCGCTGCCGCCATCTATCGGGAGTCCGTTGCCGCCAACCTCTCCGCGGGCAAAGCGCTTGCCTTTGCACACGGCTTCAACATCCGCTATCAGCAGATTGTTCCGCCCGCGGACGTGGACGTGTTCATGGCGGCGCCCAAGGGCCCCGGTCACACGGTGCGCTCCCAGTACGTTGCGGGCAAGGGCGTGCCCTGCCTCGTTGCGGTGGAGCAGGATGCCTCCGGCAAGGGCCTGGACATCGCGCTTGCCTACATCGCCGGCATCGGCGGCGCGCGCGCGGGCATCATGGAGACCACCTTCCACGACGAGACCGAGACCGACCTCTTTGGCGAGCAGACGGTGCTCTGCGGCGGTCTGGTCGACCTGATGCAGTGCGGCTTTGAGGTGCTCTGCGAGGCGGGCTACGCGCCGGAGAACGCGTATTTCGAGTGCATTCACGAGGTCAAGCTCATCGTTGACCTGATTGCCAAGGGCGGCATTGCGGCGATGAACTACTCCATTTCCGACACCGCGGAGTATGGCGAGTACGTCTCCGGTCCGCGCGTTCTGCCGCATGACCAGGTGAAGGCGAACATGCGCGCCGTGCTCAGCGACATTCAGGACGGCACCTTTGCCGGCAAGTGGATTGCGGAGAACAAGAACGGACGCACCTTCTTCAACTCCAAGCGCGCCCTGCTCGCCAAGCACCAGATGGAGGTCGTCGGCAAGGAGCTGCGCGACAACATGCTCTGGAAGGACAGCGAGGGCGGCGACAAGGGCCTGGACACCGCTTCGACCTGACCTTTCCCGGTCCGGAATGAACGGAAGGAGGAACGGAGATGCGTTCTGAACAGGTGAAGCTCGGCGTGGAGCGTGCGCCCAACCGCTCGCTGCTCTACGCGCTGGGCTATACGGACGAGGAGCTTGCCCGCCCGCTTGTGGGCGTGGTCAGCTCGTACAACGAGATTGTCCCCGGGCACATGGAGCTTGACCGCATTGCCGAGGCGGTCAAGGCGGGCGTCCGCGCGGCGGGCGGCACGCCGGTGATGTTCCCCGCCATCGCCGTGTGCGACGGCATCGCCATGGGACACGTCGGCATGAAGTATTCGCTCGTCACCCGCGACCTGATTGCGGACTCCACGGAGGCAATGGTCACGGCGCACCAGTTCGACGGACTGGTGATGATTCCCAACTGCGACAAGAACGTGCCGGGGCTTCTGATGGCGGCGGCGCGCCTCAACATCCCGACCATCTTTGTCTCCGGCGGGCCCATGCTGGCGGGACACCTCGCCGACGGGCGGCGCACCTGCCTGAGCCACATGTTCGAGGCGGTGGGCGCGTACCACGCGGGCAAGCTGGACGAGGCGGGCGTTGCGGACTATACGGAAAACGCCTGTCCGACCTGCGGAAGCTGCTCGGGCATGTACACGGCAAACTCGATGAACTGCCTGACCGAGGCCATCGGCATGGCGCTGCGCGGCAACGGCACGATTCCCGCGCCCTACTCCGCGCGCCTGCGCCTTGCCAAGAAGACCGGCATGCAGATTATGACGCTGATTGAAAAGAACCTCCGCCCGCGCGACATCATGACCCCCGCCGCGTTCCACAACGCCGAGACGGTGGACATGGCGCTGGGCTGCTCGACCAACACGATGCTGCACCTGCCCGCCATTGCGCATGAGGCGGGCGTGACGCTGGACCTGCACATGGTCAACGAAATCAGCGACGCCACGCCCAACCTCTGCCACCTCGCACCCGCCGGCGACACCTTTATGGAGGACCTCGACCGTGCGGGCGGCGTCTGGGCGGTGATGAAGGAGCTGGAGAAGACGGGGCTGCTGGACACGAGCCTGCCCACCGTCACGGGAAAGACCGTGGGCGAAAACCTTGCGGACGTGGTCAACCGCGACACCGCGCTGATTCGGCCCATTGAGAACCCCTACTCCCAAAGCGGCGGCATCAGCGTGCTTTACGGCAACCTTGCGCCGGACGGCTGCGTGGTGAAGCAGGGCGCGGTCGCGCCGGAGATGATGCGCCACGAGGGCGCCGCCCGCGTGTTCGACTCCGAGGAGGCCGCCATCGAGACCATCTATGCCGGCGGCATTCACCCCGGCGAGGTCGTGGTCATCCGCTACGAGGGACCCAAGGGCGGCCCCGGCATGCGCGAGATGCTCAACCCCACCTCCGCCATCTGCGGCATGGGTCTGGGCGAGAGCGTGGCGCTCATCACGGACGGGCGCTTCTCCGGCGCAACGCGCGGCGCGTCCATCGGACACGTCAGTCCCGAGGCGGCAAGCGGCGGACCCATCGCGCTGGTGCAGGAGGGCGACCGCATTGCCATCGACATTCCGAACCACAGCATCGCGCTGCTGGTGGACGAGGCGGAGCTTGCGCGCCGCCGCGCGGCGTGGGTCTGTCCCGAGCCGAAGGTCAAAACCGGTTACCTTGCGCGCTATGCGAAGCTGGTCAGCTCCGCCGACAAGGGCGCGATTCTTGACGCATGAGCGAGCGGCTGTCTGAGTGCATTCTCTTTCGCGGCCTCTTTGCTGCGGCGGAGGACGGCGCGCTGCCGGGGCAGCTGGTCGCCTTTGCGGAGGACTGCGGCCTTGGCGGCGACCTGTGGCGGGGCTTCCTCGCCGCGGCGCTGCTGCGCCACGAAAACCCCTGGTCACTTGCCTGCGAGGGCAGGGCGGAGCCGGAGAGCACGCTCTCCGTGCTGGCGGAGCGCGATATGGCGCGCATTCTGCCGCTGTACCGCGGCGACGCACTGCGCGCACTGCCGGAGCTGCGCGACTACCGCCCCGCTGCGGCGAAGG
>JAILRK010000171.1 GCA_024698225.1 Oscillospiraceae bacterium
ATCAAAATGCTTGAAAAGCATTTTGATAGCGCCGCAGGCGCGTAGGTATCGCATGAGACGACATGACGCGCTCTGCGCGGCATGAGCGTGCGAAGCACGCGCGATTTCAAATCAATCATTTTGATTTGAAATCAGTATTACGTTGCGTCGTTCCCTGTCTGCGCGAAGCGCCTCCAGTCCCGGACGCGCCGGCGCATGCCGTCCACATCGAGCACGCCGTAGGCAAAGCCCTTGCGGACCAGCTCGTCCGGGACGAACTCGTCGTACTTCTCAAACACCGGCACTTCCCGCGGATACACCAGCGCCAGCGCGTCGAAGTCCGCCTCCGCCTCGCGGCAGACGACCTCATAAAACTGCGCCTCGTCCGCCTGCATCGTGAACTGCAGATAGTACGGGCGGCTGGCCTGCAGGCCCTTGAGCCCGAGCGCCTTTGCGCAGCGCAGCTTCAACAGGCGCTCAAGCGCGAGGAAGGCGTAACTGCCCAGCCAGGGAAACAGCGCCCACATTTTGCCGCCGAGGCAGACCAGCGGGCGCTCGGACATCCCCGCGGCGCGGAAGGTCCCGCGGGCGTCCGCCAGGCGGCAGACCGCGTGCGGCATCAGATAGGGATAGCGCAGGTCCTCGCCGAGCACGCGGTGCATCCGCTCCAGAATGCGGGTGTGGATATCGCCCGCCACATCGCCGAAGTAGGCGGGGACGTTTCCCTTGACCAGCGTGCAGTACAGCTCGCGCCGCCTGTGGTCCACCTCCTCCACGACCCAGACCCTGCCCGCAATGGCGATCTTATCCCCCACGGGCGGCGGCTTGACGATGGTACCGAGCTGCTCGGACCCGGCGCGCACGGTGTACTCCACGTTCTCCTGGAACACAGCGTAGAACTTATAGTTGTTGACCACGCGCTCCCCGGCAAGCCCCACAATCAGCCCGCCGTTTTCGGTGCGGCTGATGTGGTCGATGGCAAGCAGATGCCGCAGCAGCAGCCGATAGTCCTCCTGCGTGATGCGGCCAAAGCAGCTGAGCGTCAGCACGCGGGAGGCGAGCTCGCCGGGCGTCATCTCCCCGTGGGAGGCGAGCGTGCTCATGGTCTGGTGGTAGAGCAGGCTGTAGGGCAGCCGGTCCATGCGCGGAGGCTCGACGAAGCGCTCCTCCACGTAGAGCTGCACCAGCGCAATGCCCTGAATCAGATACCAGGGGATGCTGTCGGGCAGCATGGCGCGCGATTCCGGATGCTCCTCACGCATGACGAACCACATCTCGGCGGGCTTGCCGCGGCGTCCGGTGCGGCCCATGCGCTGCAGGAAGCCGGACACGGTGAACGGCGCGTCAATCTGGAAGGCGCGCTCCAGCCGCCCGACGTCGATGCCCAGTTCCAGCGTCGCCGTGGCGCAGACGCTCACAAGCGAGTCGTCGTCCTTCATCTCCTCCTCCGCGCTCTCGCGGTAGGAGGCGGAGAGGTTGCCGTGGTGGATGAGAAAGCGCTCCGGCTCATGCCTGACCTCGCAGTACTGGCGCAGCTGCTGGCACACGCTCTCGCACTCCTCGCGGGAGTTCGTGAACACCAGGCACTTTTTGCCGCGCGTGTGCGCGAAGATATAGCCGAGGCCGGGGTCGGCGGCCTTCGGCGCGGCGTCGGTGGGCTCCTCCGCCGGCGGCAGGTCCGGCGGGGGCGTTCTGCCCTCGTCCGCCTGCGGCGCGGTGTTGAAGAAGTGCTCCATGCTCAGCCGCCAGACCTCCCGCCCGCCGTCGAAGCGGGGGATGACCGTGCCCCGGCTGCTGCCCGCGGAGAGAAAGCGCCCGGCAAGCGCCGGGTCCCCGATGGTGGCGGAGAGCCCGACACGGCGCGGGTCGCAGCCCGCCAGGGCGCACAGGCGCTCGATGAGGCAGAAGGTCTGCAGCCCGCGGTCCGCGCGCAGCAGCGCGTGAAGCTCGTCAATCACGATGAAGCGCAGGTCCCCGAACAGCGACGGAATCTCCATGTGCTTGTTGAGCAGCAGCGCCTCCAGGGACTCGGGCGTAATCTGCAGAATCCCGGCGGGCTTTTTGAGCAGCTTCCGCTTCTGCGTCCGGTTCGCGTCCCCGTGCCAGCGCGTGACCCGGATGTCCGCCTCCTCGCACAGCTCGTTCAGGCGGCTGAACTGGTCGTTGATCAGCGCCTTGAGCGGCGCGATGTACAGCACGCCCACGGACTGGGGCGGGTCCTCGTCCAGCAGGGTCAGGATGGGGAAAAACGCCGCCTCGGTTTTGCCGGAGGCGGTGGAGGCCGTCAGCAGGACGTTTTTGTCCGTGCCGAAGATCGCGTCCCCCGCCGCGTTCTGCACCGCGCGCAGGCTCTGCCAGCCGGAGCGGTAAACGTAATCCTGAACGAAGGGCGCGTAGCGCTCGAACACGTTCATAGCGTAAACTCCACGAAGCCGCTCTCCGTTTCATCGGAGACGGCTTCCGATTTTGCATAGCTGAATTCGTCGGATGCCAGCAGCGCGGCAAGCTGCAGCTGCGGGTCACGGTACAGGATGTCCAGCAGCTCGATGAAGTCGCGGATGACCTCGCGGGGCGTGATGCTCCGGTCCGCGCCGATGCGTCCGTATTCAATCCGGATGAACGCCGCAAGGTCGTCGGTGGTGACGCGGCGCTCGTAGCCGTAGAGTCCCGCGTGCAGCTCCGCCAGCTTTTCGCACAGCACCAGCATCTCCTCCGGGGTCAGCGGCTCCAGACGGATGACGGGCGCCAGCAGGTCCCTTGCACCGGGCCGGGAGAAGCGCCCCTCCGCCAGGCGGGAGCGCAGCGCCTCATAGCTGTAAATGCCCCGTCGCCTGTCCTCCAGCGCCTGCGGCGTCGCGCCCATCAGGATGCCGAGGTAGCTTGCCCGCCCCTGCAGCGTGTCGTTGTACATGGTCAGCAGCTTCTCGTAGTTGTACTGACGGGTGATGCTGTGCGGGATCTTATAGATGTTCACCAGCTCGTCAATCATGAGGTACAGCCCCGTATACCCCGCCATGCGAAAGAACACGGCAAAGAGCTTCAGGTGCTCGTACCAGTTGTCGTCCGTGATGAGCACGTTGACGCCAAGCGCCTCCTTTGCCTCCGCTTTGGTGGCGTACTCCGCGCGGAACCAGCGCACGACCTTCGCCTTCGTCTCCTCATCACCGTCAACATAGGCGCGGTAATACGCCGAGAGCAGCCGCGCAAAGGCAAAGCCATGCACCAGCTCGCTGACGGACGCCGTCACCGCGTAGATTTTCCGGTCGGTGGCGGCGGCGAGCGCGGGGTCCTCCGGAGAAAGCCCCGTCTCCTGCAGCGTTTCGGCCTGCACCGCGTTGATCCAGCGGTCCAGCACCAGCGTCAGCGCGCCGCCCTCCGGCTTCGTCTTGGTGGAGAGATTGGAAATCAGCTCCCGGTACGTGGCAAGCCCCTGACCCTTGCTGCCCTGCAGCCGGCGCTCCGGCGAGAGGTCGGCGTCCGCCACGATAAAGCCGCGGTCCATCGCGTAGTTGCGGATGGTCTGCAGCAGAAAGCTCTTGCCGCTGCCGTATTTGCCCATGATAAAGCGGAAGGAAGCGCCGCCGTCCGCAATGATCTCCACGTCGTGCAGCAGCGCGTCGATCTCCGTCTTGCGCCCCACCGTGATATAGGGCAGGCCGATACGCGGCACCACGCCGCCCTTTAATGAATTGATGACCGTCGCCGCGATCCTCTTGGGTATTTTCACGATCCGATCCTCTCCTTCAGTTCTTCTGCATAGTCTTCATAAACCGCCGGTCCGTCCCCCGCGTCGTAAAGCACGGTGTCGCCGAACTCGTCGAACAGCTTTTCGTTGATTTCGTCGATCACCACCGACAGCATTTTTCCGCCGGTTTTAGCGGCCCCGCCGCAGTCCCCGCCGGTCAGGATCGCCCGCAGAACCGCGGTCTCCGTCTCGTCCAGCGGCAGTCCGTCCGCCTCCGTCGCGGCGGCAGATGAAATTCCGCATTCCGCATTCCGCATTCCGCATTCCGCATTCTCTACGCTCTCCTGACACGTCGGAAATATAGTCGTCTCGCTCGCTTGGAGCGCGTCGCGATACTCCTTATTTCCTCCCGTCAGCAGCCCGCCTTCCTCTGCACACAGGCAGCGGCGGTCTGCTTCCGCTCCGCTCTCGTCGTCTCTCTCCTCGTCCGTCATCAGCTTTTCCCTGGTGGCGGAGGCGTCGCTGCGGATGGCGTTCAGCTTGTCCACGTCGATATGGATAACAGCGGCGGCCTTGCGGCGTTTTTCCTCCTGCACGGCGTCGACGGCGCTGTTCACGATGCCCGTGAACAGTTTGGTCTTGTCGGTCTGTTTCAGCGGCGCGTCGAAGCCGTACCGCTCCCGCAGGATCGCGTCCACATCCCGCACCAGTTCCCCTAACTTGCGGTTTTTGGCGGGGCTGCGGTCCAGACGGGTGCGGTACCAGGTACCGTTGCGGCAGGCATAGCCGTACCAGGGGAAGATCTGATAGTCCCGGTCCGGCAGGTCCCGGTCCAGCGATACCACCGCCGAGGAAAACATGGTGTAGGGCAACGTATGGATTTTCCCGAACAGCCGTTCGCACAGGCTGTTTTTGCAACGGTCCTCGTGGTGCTGGGAGAAATCGGCGAATACGCGGCACAGCACCGCCCGGGTATCCTCCGGGTAGGCCTTATAGAATTTGGATTTTTCGATGTTGTAGGAGGACAACCCGCATACGGCGGCAAACAGCTCCTCCTCGGCGGTGGTATCGCTGGACCGGGACCTGCCGGACCGGGACTATCA
>JAILRK010000174.1 GCA_024698225.1 Oscillospiraceae bacterium
ATCAAAATGATTGATTTGAAATCGCGCGTGCTTCGCACGCTCATGCCGCGCAGAGCGCGTCATGTCGTCTCATGCGATACCTACGCGCCTGCGGCGCTATCAAAATGCTTTTCAAGCATTTTGATCAGGTATCAGTATGACCTGTAGAACGCAGGAAACAGGCGCTCACGCGTTCCCCGTTCGGGATGCGTGAGCGCCTGTTCGTTTTTTGTCCGTTATGTCCCCCGGGCCTGACGACCGGCTCTATGCCGCGTCCGCTTCCCTGCCCGGGCGGCTCAGAACGCTGATTAAGATGGCGGCGAGCAGCAGGCCCGTCAGCGTGACGACCACGCCCATGCCCGCGCGGATGCTGCCGGCGCGCTCGGCGACGAAGCCAACCAGCGCAGGGGTGACGACGCCGCCGATGCTGCCGCAGAGAATCATGATGCTGCAGCCGAGGTCGTTGCCGCGGATGGACTCGCTGCCGAAGGCAAAGGCGGAGGGGTAGATGGTCGCCATGAACAGTCCCACGCCCATCAGCCCGATGACCGCGGTCACCGCGGTGCGGCTGAAGAACATCAGCAGGAAGAACGCGAACATGCCGAGCCCGTCGATGACGAGCAGCTTGTCACGGGCGACCTTCCCCGTGAGATACGCGCCCAGCATCCTGCCGCAGAAGATGACCAGCCACAGCAGGCTGTTCATCATCTGGGAGCGGTTTGCGTCCAGAATGCCGACATCCTGAAAATAGGTGACGAGCCAGCCCACGATGGCGTACTCTGCGGAGATGTAGAAAAACAGCATCGCGCTGCCCAGCCAGAACCGGCGGAGCTTCAGAAAGCTCCGGTCCACGGACTTCACGCCGCGCTTGCCGTTCTCCTGCGGCAGCGGCATGCGCGCATAGGTGACGAGCTGCGCAAGGCACAGCAGGCACAGCCCGCCCGCCATCACGCGCCAGCCCACGCCGGGCAGACGCGTCGTGATGAACACCAGCAGCAGCGGCGAGAGCAGCGCGCCCACGGCAAACGCGCCGTGGAGCAGCTGATAGCCGCGGTTCGCCTGCTCTCCGGGCAGGGTGGAAATCATGGTGTTGGAGAAGTTGGAGTTTCCGCCGCGCGCGATGCCCGTCATCAGAAAGGCGGCAATCAGCAGCGGCGTCGCGCCGAGACCGGCGGCAAGCATCAGATACGCCACGCCCATCCAGACGCTGGTGAGCAGGATGCTCCTGCGCCGACCGAGCCAGTAGGGCAGGAAGCCCGAAATCAGCATCGACGCGAGGTTGCCCACCGACTGGCAGGACAGCAGCACGCCGGAGAGGTCATAACGAAAGCCGTAGGTCTCGCGCAAAAACGGGATGAACGAGCCAAGCGGCTGCGAGGCGGCGCCGCTGACAAAAAAGGTGAACAGCGTCGCGCGCAGCAGGGCGTTTTGCGCCCCGCGCCGGGATTGTGTCTCTTCCATGGTGTCTCCTTACTGTTTCAGTTTTTCCGCCGCGATGCGGCGGGTGATGTACGCCCAGATGCGCGCTCCGTCCCCGCCGGTAAGCAGCAGCGCGTGCTGCGCGTCCACGTAGAGGCAGACGCAGCGCTTCAGGCGGCAAGCGGCACAGAGCGTCTCCCAGGTGTACGAGGCGTTCTGCTTCCCCTTGCGCACGGCGACGCCCGCATCGCTCAGCGTGACCGTATAGGCAATCTCCCGCGGGTCCAACTGCCGCGCCTGCCGGCGCACGGAGTGCAGAAACGCGCCGAAATAGACTGCGGGCAGGCCCAGACCCACTGCCAGCAGCACGCCGCCAAGCAGCGCCGCGCCCTCGACCTTGCCGACGCGGGAAAACGCCAGCGCCGCAAAGACGAGGAAGCTCAGGGCAAACACCGCCGGGCGCCGCCACTGCTTCTGCCAGCGCAGCGCGTTGTAAATCGCATATTCGCGGAACGTCTCCGCGTCAATCACGGATGTGACAACCATACTGTCTTCTTTCACGGCACACCTCCCAAATGGTCTGCTTCACAGGGGCTTTGGAAATATCATATGATACCATAGCGGGAATCCCCCAATTTCGCAAGTGCTGCGGGAAACTTTTCCGCTTTGCACAAAACAGGTCTCTTTTTTTCTGCTAGTATACTAGTAGACATCTATAAGCGGCTATGATATTCTTAACCTGCATCGAAAGGATGCAAGCGAATTGTCAACTTATTTTGGTAGGAGGATTTGAAACATGAAGAAAGCATTGTCCCTTGTCCTCGCTCTGGTCATGGTGTTTGCGCTCGTCGCATGCGGCGGCGGCAGCTCCAGCAGCAGCGAAACGGCCGCCCCCGCGCAGAGCAGCGATACCACCACCCCCGACGCATCCAACACCGACGTGAGCAACGTCGCCAACGACCCGAAGGTCACGCTCGTCTACGCCGAGGTCAACCCGCTTGACACCATCGTCGGCCAGACCGGCACCGCCTTCAAGGAGAAGGTCGAAGAGCTCTCCGGCGGCAGCATCACCATCGACATCCAGGCCGGCGGCGTTCTCGGCTCCGAGAACGACGTGCTGGACTCCATGGTCGGCGGCTCCAACTCCATCGACATCTCCCGCATCTCCGCCTTTGCTCTGACGAGCTACGGCGCGCAGAAGTCCAAGCTCCTCTCCATCCCCTACACCTTCGTCAGCCGTGACCACTGGTGGAACTTCGCCAACAGCGACCTCGCCCCCGAATTCCTCAACGAGCCGCAGGAGCTGGGTCTCCCCCTGCGCGGCATCTTCTACGGTGAAGAGGGCTTCCGTCACTTCTTCACGGTCAAACCGGTCAACACCATTGCGGACCTCGCCGGCATGAAGCTGCGCGTGTCCAACGACCCCGTCATGAACGGCATGGTCGAGGGCCTCGGCGCGTCCCCGACGGTCGTCTCCTTCGGCGAGCTCTACAGCGCGCTGCAGACCGGCGTTGTCGACGGTGCTGAGCAGCCGATTGCCAACTACAAGTCCAACGCCTTCGACGAGGTTGCCCCGAACCTGATTCTTGACGGTCACACCCTCGGCGCCATCCAGGTCGTCATCACCGACTCCGGCTGGAACAAGCTGACCGCGGCGCAGCAGGCCGTCCTGTACGAGGCGGGCAAGTATGCGCAGGACTTCAACGCCAAGCTCTCCGAGGACGCCGAGAACAAGGTGCTTGACGAGCTCAAGGCCGGCGGCTGCAACGTCGTTGACGTGACCGACAAGGCCGCGTGGGCCGAGGCCTGCGCCGACGTCATCAGCGCCAACACCAGCGACCAGGCGGACCTGTATCAGCAGATTCTTTCTCTCGCCAACTAAACAAAGCATCGCGCGTTATGTCCGGGAGGGCACGGGTCAGCCCGTGCCCTCCCTTGTTTCCGCAGGCCCACACACAACCGCAGCGCAGCCCTGCACGGGCAGCATACATTTTATGAGAAGGAGAGAACCATGCCAAAAATCTTTACCACACTGGACAAAATCAAGCCGGCATACGACGTGACCTACAAGGTTGTGCTCGTCATCTGCAAGATTTTTCTCATTGCGGATATTCTGATTACGTCCTACGCCGTCGCCGGCCGTCTGCTTCACGACTACATTCCGTTTCTGACCGACCCCTCCTGGACGGAGGAAATCGTTCTGACGCTCATGTCCTACATGGCGGTGCTGTCGGCGGCACTTTCGATTCGCCGCGGCGCACACATCCGCATGACTGCGTTTGACCGCTATCTCAATCCCAAACTGCTCAAGGTGCTGGATATCATCGCGGACGTCGCGGTGCTGGCGCTGGGCGTCATCATGCTGGTGGTCGGCTGGAACTACGCCACGACCCTCGGCAGCCGCGGCAGCTACATTTCTCTGCCCGGTCTCTCCCGCTTCTGGATGTATCTGCCGGTGCCCGTGGCGGGGCTCGCCATGATCGTCTTCGAGCTGGAGGCACTCTACAACCACATCAAATCATTCTATGTTCAGGAGGGTAAAACGGTATGAGCGTTCAGTCTTTGGCAATTCTCGTCTTGCTCGGCTCGTTCTTCATCATGGTGTTCCTGCGCTTCCCGATTGCCTATGCCGTCGGCCTCTCCTCCGTGTTCTGCCTGCTGGTGCAGGGCAGCAGCCTCTCCGAGGTCTGCCGTCTGATGGTCAAGGGCATCAGCTCGTTCTCGCTGATGGCGGTGCCCTTCTTCATCACGATGGGCGTACTGATGGGCACGGGCGGCATCTCCGACAAGCTGATTGCGCTGGCAAACTCGCTGGTCGGCTGGATGCGCGGCGGACTGGCGATGGTCAACATCGTCGCGTCCTACTTCTTCGGCGGCATCTCCGGCTCCGCCTCCGCGGACACCGCGTCCCTCGGCTCCATCCTCATCCCGATGATGGTCGACCAGGGCTATGACGACGATTTCTCCACTGCAGTCACAATTACCTCCTCCTGCGAGGGTCTGCTTGTCCCGCCGAGCCACAACATGGTCATCTACGCCATGACCGCGGGCGGCATCTCCGTGGGTGCGCTCTTCCTCGCCGGCTATCTGCCCGGCGCGCTGCTGGCGCTGTCCCTGATGGTCGGGTCCTACATCATCTCCGCCAAGCGCAACTACCCCAAGGGCGAGAAGTTCAGCCTGAAGGGCTTCCTCAAGCAGATGCTCACCTCCTTCTGGGCGCTCGCCGCGGTCATCATCGTGGTCGTCGGCGTGGTCGGCGGTATGTTCACCGCCACCGAGTCCGCCGCCATCGCGGTCATCTACTCCCTGCTCGTGTCCGTGTTCATCTACAGGGGTCTGAACTGGAAGGGTGTGTGGAAGGCGCTGGACGAGTGCGTCAACACGCTGTCCATCGTGCTGATTCTGATTGCGACCTCCGCCGTGTTCGGCAACTGCCTCACGATGCTCCACGTCCCCGACCTCGCCGCCAAGGCGATTATCAGCGTCACGGACAACCGCGTCGTGCTGATTCTGCTGATTAACGTGATTCTGCTGGTGCTGGGCTGCATCATGGACATGGCGCCGATCATCCTGATTGCCACGCCGATTCTGCTGCCCATTGCGACGCAGTACTGCGGTCTCGACCCGGTGCAGTTCGGCATCATGGTCGTGCTCAACTGCGGCATTGGCCTGCTGACCCCGCCGGTCGGCGCAGTGCTGTTCATCGGCTCCGCCGTGGGCAAGTGCCCGATGGAAAAGGTGGTTAAGGCGACGCTGCCGTTCTATCTGTGCATGATTGTCACGCTGCTGCTGATTTCCTTCGTGCCGGACATCAGCCTGCTGCTGCCGAAGCTTTGGGGCGGCTACACGCCCGTGCTCGGATAAGCGCGGCGGGCAACCATGCTTTGCAGCCGACGCCGGCGGTAGAGACGCCCGTCCTTATCATGCATGCGCAGGAGGTGACGAAATGAATATTCGGGAACGGCTCCCGCGGGAGACAGGTCGGGATTACGCCCTGCGCGTCATCAAGGAAAACATCCTCGACCTCACGCTGGAGCCCGGCAGCCAAATCAGCGAAAACGAGCTGTCCGCTCAACTGGGGCTCAGTCGCACGCCGGTGCGTGAGGCGCTGATTGAGCTCAACAGGGCGCAGATTGTCGAGATTCGGCCACAGAGAAAGACCACCGTCTCCCTGATTGATTACAAGCTGGTGGACGAGGCGCGCTTCACCCGCAGCCTGCTGGAGTGCGCCGTGGTGGCGCTGGCGTGTGACATGGCGACGGAGGAGGACCTCGCGCAGATGCGTGAAAACGTGCGGCTGCAGCAGTTCTATCTGGACAGCTACTATCCGGACTCGCTGATGACGCTGGACAACGAGTTTCACGCTACGCTCTTCCGCATCGCGCAAAAAGAGCAGACCTGCCGGCTGCTGGAGGGCATCACCATTCACTTTGAGCGTGTGCGCAGTATGGCGCTCACCACCGTCAAAAACCACCGAATCGTCGCGGACCATGCGGCAATCCTCGACGCCGTCGCGCAGCGGAACGCCGCGCTCGCGCAGGAGCAAATGAAAACGCACCTGAACCGCTACATGATTGACGAGGCGGCGATTCGCGAACGCTACCCACAGTATTTCAAATAAGCGCAATACGCAAAAATGGGGACACAGGCGCGACGCCTGTGTCCCCTGTGCAAAAAGGAGCTGACGAATATGAACATTCCCGAAAAGCACCAGCGCTGGGTGCCGTACGCCGACACGCTGCCGCAGTCCGGCGGTGAAAACGTGACGCGGCGCATCCTCGCCTATACGGACGGTCTCATGTGCGTGGAGAACACGTTCGAGACCGGCGCGGTGGGCGCACTGCACTCCCACCCCCACACGCAGATTACCTACGTCGTCTCAGGGCGCTTTGCCTTCACCATCGACGGCGAAACCCGCATCGTGCAGGCAGGCGACACGCTGCTCAAGGAGGACGGCGTCGTCCACGGCTGCACCTGCCTCGAAGCCGGCAAACTGCTGGACATCTTCACCCCCATGCGTGAGGATTTTGTGGGGTAGGGCGCGGGACGGAACCGCGGAGAAAACAGAATCACGCGCCATCGGCGGCTGCCTGCGGGAATGGATGCGGGTGGCCGTCGAGGTGGTTCTGGAGGATACGTCATAAAAAGCAAAAGAGCTTGCAAGCAGAAATCCTACCGAATCTGTTTTATCTCACCCTTCTCAACTCGGAAAAGATGGTCGCAGTCCTCAATGGTAGATAATCTGTGGGCGATTATCACAAGTGTCTTTCTCCCACGAAGATGATTAATCGCATTCATGATTTCCGTCTCTGTCTCTGTGTCGAGCGAAGAAGTGGCTTCATCAAAAAAGAGGACATCTCTGTCAGCATACAGGGCTCTCGCAATACCAATGCGCTGACGCTGCCCGCCGGATAATCTCACGCCTCGCTCACCAAGTTGCGTATTGGTACCTTCAGGAAGACTGTCAACAAAATCCATAAGCGACGCGTCTCGGAGCGATGATAACACTCTGTCTTCATCCACTTCCTCGGGAGGCACCCCAAAAGCGACATTTTCACGGATTGTCCCATCAAGGATAAAAATCGTTTGAGGAATGTACGCTATCTGAGATATCCATCCCACATAGTCCGCCTGTATACTCATTCCATCCACCAACACATCCCCTTTTTGAGGGTGTAGGAGGCCAAGCAATATGTCAATTGCCGTTGTTTTTCCAGAGCCGGATGGACCTATGATACCTACAGATTCTCCAACAGAGAATTTCATGGAAGCTCCTGCGAGTACATCTGATTCCCTCTCAGGGTAATGATAGTGAACGTTTACAAGCGCAACACTTTCCTTCACCTGTTTCATTGCAGAGGTCTTTCTATACGCCTGCTTTTTGAAGCTGTTCATTGCTCTCATCTGTTCAATCGTCTTGTCCAGATATGGCTCCTCTGATGCCAGGTTACCAAGAAAGCGAGATATTTTGTTTGCTGCCGGAAGGAGGCGAAGAGATGCCATGGCAACAACAGAGAGCACGGGAACTATGGCCTCTAAATCCGTTCCTACACCAATCATCACAGCAAGGGCCATCATAAAGGAACTCATAGCGATTGCCTCAATCAAAAAAGCGGGCGCCTGAGACAGGGTGACCGTTTTACTCAGCGCTTCTATATAAACTTTTCCGCTTTTTGAAAACTCATCAACAAAATACTGTTCCCGCTGCATTACCTTAAGCTCTTTTATCCCCTGAATGGACTGTAGCAACCATTTTGTTCTGTCAGCTCCGGACGCCTGCTTCTCTACGGTTATTTTATATAGAATCGGGCGGACTACGCTTATTATAATCACGATAAGTATAACAATAATAATTGCCATGCCAATCGTTATCGCAGGTGAAATATAAAACACGGCGAAAACAACAGCCAAGGAAACAATCATCTCCGACAGCAAGGACAAAAGCGTCAAAAGGACATCATAAGAGTATGTCGTATCATCATTGATTACCCGAATGATCTCGCCTGACTCAACGTTCAAAAAGAATTCGTACGGCCTGTATATGTAATTCTCCAGCATCTTCGTTTGCAAATCAAACCGGCAGTTTCTTATAAATCG
>JAILRK010000175.1 GCA_024698225.1 Oscillospiraceae bacterium
ATCAAAATGATTGATTTGAAATCGCGCGTGCTTCGCACGCTCATGCCGCGCAGAGCGCGTCATGTCGTCTCATGCGATACCTACGCGCCTGCGGCGCTATCAAAATGCTTTTCAAGCATTTTGATCAGGTATCAGTATGAATTACGGATTCCGTTTTGCGCGTTTGGCGGCCTTCGCCTCCGCCTTCGCCTTCTTTGCCCGGACCTTGGCAAGGTACTTCTCGTTCTCCGCCTCGAAGTCAAGGCCCTGCTTCGCGCACTTCTCGCGCAGCTCCTTCACGCGGGTCTCCTCGGTCTGGCGCTCCGCCTCCTCGCGCTCGCGGCGCTCCAGCTCGTCGCTGGGGATGTACTCCAGCCCGGCGGCGGCGTACTCGGCAACGCGGCGCTCCTGCAGCTCGCGGGAAACCTGCGGCAGCTTCTTTTCAATGTCGAAGAAGAACTTGAAGAGCACGAACACGATTGCGCCGATGATGATGTAGGAGCCCTGATAGCTGAAGTTGATCCAGCCGGTGGCGGCGGCAGGCTGGTCGACGTACTGCATCACGCCGTCAATCATCTCGCCGGTCGGCGTGGGCTGGATGTACTTGCTCATCATCAGGCCGAAGTTGAACGCGCCCTGCGCGATGCCCACGGCGAACATCATCGCCGCGCTGACAAAGCCGCCCGTCAGACCGTCGCAGCGGACGCCGGTCTTCCACTCGGTGTGGTCAATCACGTCGCCCATGAAGGACATAATCATGTACGAGAACGCGATGTTGCCGATGGCGGCAAGCGCCGTGCCAATCATGATGTTCATGCGGCTGCCCGCGCTGAAATACGCGAACACCGAGCCGATGATGGTCAGCACCGCGCCCGCCCAGATGGTGCGCGTGCGCCCCCACTTTTTCGTCAGCGGCAGCACCAGCAGCACGCCGGGGCCCATGGGCGAGAGCGCTATCATCTGGAACGTCGCCTGAATCGCCGCGCGCGAACCGTACTGGTTGCCGCGCACAACCCAGCCGCAGTAGTAAATCAGCGAGATGTTGCGCATGTTGCTCAGGATGTTGAACGCCAGCACGGTGAGCACGAAGAGCAGCCAGTACTTGTCGTGCAGGCAGGCCTTCGCCTGCTCGCGGAAGCTCGCCTCGGGCTTGGCCAGCGTGTGGCGCGCCTTCTCCGCGTCCTCCGCGGACACGCCGCTCTGGCTGCGGCGCTCCTCGGTCACGCGCTCACGGGTGTAGAAGTACTGCACGAAGGTCAGGGGCACGGCAATGCATGCCATCAGCGACATCGTGAGCAGATAGCCCTGCGCGTCGTTTCCGTTCATCGCCACGCACACGGCGGAGAGAATCATCGGGAAGAGAATCGAGACGAGACCCGTGCCGATGTTGCGCGTAATCTCGGCGGCAAGGGCGTTGTTCTTGCGCTGGTTGACGTTGCGCGTGGACAGCGGCGCGGTCAGCTCCTTCGCCATGTTCCACATCGTGAAGGACACACAGTAGTAGAGCACGTAGGAAAACGCAACCCACGCCACCTGCGCGCGCGGTCCATGGAACGGCATCCAGAACAGCAGCACCACGCTGATGACCACCAGCGGAATCGACAGCAGCAGCCACGGGCGCGCCTTGCCCTGACGGCAGACCGTGGAGTCGATGAGCTTGGACATGACGATGTTCGTCACCGCGTCGAAGAGCTTGCTCAGCAGCGGGAAGAGCACCATAAAGGTCGCCATCCACGCGGCGCGCTCCGCCGTGAAGCCGAGGATGTCCGTCATGTACTGGTTGTAGTAGCTGTTGACGATGGACTGGACGACCAGCATGCCATAGGGCCCGATGACGTAGCCCAGCCACATCTCCTTGGGTGTGGTATTGGCGGATTTGATGCGGGAATCCCACTTGGGGGCCGAGAATACGTTTGCCAGTATGCCGTGTTGTTTCGCTGTTGCTGTACTCATGGTTCTCTCCCTCCTATGTTTACTTGAGCACTTCTCTTGACACAGCATACAAAATCAGCGTCCATCCGTAAAACAATATTCAGCAACGCAAAACAATATTTGTGCTCTATTTTCGTTTCATAACACAGATATTGTTTTTTTCTTTCGTATATAGTATTCTATTGGCAGAAAGGGGTGACCGCCATGTTGAGCAGCCCGTTGTATACCGGCCTGCATCTGTTTCTGGACGCGCTGACCATTGAGCCCACCATCCGCTTCTGGCACTACGACGCAGGGGGCACGCTGCTGGAAACCAATTCCCCGCACCACGTTCTGCACTCGGTGTTTTCGCACACCGGTTGTCTTGCGCAGATGCTCGCCTACAGCGAGGCGCACAGTGCGCCGCTGATTCTCAGCGCGCGCATGGGGCTTGTCTGGTGTGCGGTGTTTCAGTCTGCGCCGGACGGCGCGCGGCACAGCTTCGTCCTCGGTCCGATTTTCCACTCCGACAGCAGCACCGACACGATTGCGGACGTCATCCGCGGGCACGAGATGGAGTACTCCACGCGCCAGCTCATTTCGGACGCCCTGCGCGACGTTGCCGTGGTCCCCTCCGCCACGTTTTTTCACATCTGCCTGATGCTCCACTATTTTGCAACGGGCGAAAAGCTGCAGCGCAGCGACCTGACGTTCCTCTCCACGGTCGAGCCGGACCGGCGTGCGCGCCCGGACACGCTGCACAACCGCAACCGCGTGTGGCAGGCGGAACGGGCGCTGCTGCAGATGGTGCGCGACGGCGACGTGAACTACCGCTCCGCCATGGAGCGGGCGAGCCAGCTCTCCAGCGGCGTGGGCGTCACCGCCGCAAACCCCGTGCTCGCCGCCATTGTCAGCTCGGCCACCTTCACGGGGCTCTGCTCCCGCGCGGCAATCGACGGCGGGCTGACGCCGGACGAGGCGTACACCGTGGGCGACGGCTACGTGCAGCGCCTGCTTGCCTGCGAAACGGTTTCCGACGTGCGCAACACCAACCACGAGATGTACGAGGAATTCATCGCGCGCGTCCACCGGCTGCGCGTCAACCCGGACTACTCCGCCCAGACGCAGGCCTGCATCGATTACGTCGAGACGCACCTGGAGGACGACCTGGACACGGCGCTGATTGCCCGGCACTTCGGCTACGCGCGGCACTACCTCTCCCGCCGCTTCAAAGCGGAGACCGGCACGAACCTGAGCGACTACATCCGCTACGCGCGCATCGAGCGCGCCAAAAAGCTGCTCGTCGGCTCGGAGCTGAGCGTCCGCGAGATTGCGGAGCTGCTCCGCTTCAGCTCCTCGAGCCACTTTTCCGACCGCTTCCGCGCCGTCACGGGCATGCTGCCGCTGGCCTACCGCAGGCGCGAGCGCTCCTGAACCACAAAAACAGCCGGCGCTGCCGGCTGTTTTTTGGTTGTCGTTCGCCTCAGCCCTTGGGAATCTGCTGCAGGGCGTCGTTGATGGCCTTCACCTGCTCCGGGGAGATGACGTTCGCGCCCGCCTTCTTCAGCAGGCTCTCAAAGCTCATCACCGCCATCATCTGCTGCAGCGCCTTGTTGCCTGCGGCGCCCTGCGCCACCTCGCCGCGGCTGGACGAGGCCTTCGCCATGATTCTGCCGACGATTGCCGCCGTGCCCGGGTTCTTCATCAGGTCGCCCAGCGTGTCGCGCACGGAGTAGAAGCCGGACTTGAACGAGTCCTCATCGAACCAGTTTGCCACCGTGCCGCCGCCGCCGAAGCGGTAGGCGGCGTTCGGCTCCGCCACGCGGCGAAGCTCCATCTCGTCGCGCAGCGCGCCGGAGACCGCCTCAATCCGGTGCGTTCCGCTCAGCGGCACGGTGAAGGTGAACACGCGCTGCGCCGCAAGCGTCGCAAGCTCCCTGCCGTCCACCAGCAGCGTGACCTCCGGCCGGTTGGAGTAGACCTTGATTTGCGTGGTCTCCTCCGCGCGCTCGGCGTAGCGCTTGCCGCAGAGATGGACGAAGGGCTCCTTGCTCCACGCCGCCTTGTAGAGATAAAAGGCGTCCTTTTTCGTCTTGTGGTCAAACTCCACAAGCCCCTTCTGATTCTGCCCCTTCTTTCCGCCCTCGTCGCGCCCGTCGGCGGCGAAGTCGAACAGGTTCCAGACGTGCGTTGCCCAGAGGTAGGGGCGCTGCTCGATGCAGCGGAGCAGGTGCTCGTGGTACACGCACTGGTACTCCTCGGTGTAGTCGCCCTGCTCGGGCTTCGAGGCGTGGAACTGCGCGTTGGCGTCCGCGCCATACTCCGAGAAGCCGATGACGCGGTCGGGATACATGGCGTGATACTCGTCAAAGAAGCTGTCGTTCTGGGACAGCTCGCCCAGATACCAGCCGAAATAGAGGTTGTAGCTCGCGATGTCCGCCACGGGAATCAGCGGGCTGTCCTTCTCGAGCATGAAGGCGTGCGCCATGACCGTCGGGCGCGTGTCGTCCATGCTGTGGCACAGCGCGTTGAGCTCCTTGTGGTCGGCAAGCAGCTCCTCCGACATGCCGTTCACGGTAATCTCGTTGCTCAGGCCCCAGCAGACGACGCAGGGGTGGTTGTAGCACTGGGTAATCAGCTCGCGCATCTGGTCCTGCGCGTTCTGCTTTCCGCCGGACATGTGCTTTGTGATGTAGGGAATCTCCGCCCAGACGATGATGCCGTTCTCGTCGCAGAGGTCATAGAACTCCTGCGCGTGCTGATAGTGCGCAAGGCGCAGCGTGTTCGCGCCGAGCTCGCGCACCACCGCCATATCCGCCTCGTGGTCCGCGCGGCTGAGGGCGTTGCCCTTGCCGATGAGGTCCTGGTGGCGGCTCACGCCGCGCAGGGGATAGCTTCTGCCGTTGAGCAGGAAGCCCTGCGCCGGGTCCATGCGGAAGGCGCGGCAGCCAAAGCGCGCGCTGATTTCGTCCAGGCAGACGCCGCCGCGCATCAGCTTCGCGGTGACGGTGTAGAGGTAGGGGTCGTCCACGCCGTCCCACAGGTGGACGTTGCGCAGCGTGACGTTCGTCACGGCGTGCCCGCTCTGCGCGTCCACGCGGCGGAACTCCCTGCCCTGCTCCGTGGCAATCTCGACCCAGACCTCCGCGCCGCCGTTCTGCCAGGTCTCCACCATGACCGAAGCGCTGCGGCTTGTCAGGTCAACGCGCGGCGTCACCTTGATGCCGGGCGTGCCGTCCTTGAGCAGCTCGAAGTGCTGCTCCGGCACCGCAATCAGATTGACGTCGCGGTACAGCCCGCCGTAGAACGTGAAATCCGCCATCTGCGGGTACACGCGCCCGTTCGCGCTGTTGTCCACCGCCACGCGCAGCTCGTTCTCGGCTGCAAGCGCGTCGGTCATGTCGGCGCGGAAGGTGGAATAGCCGCCCTCGTGCCGCGCCAGCGCAACGCCGTTGAGCGTCACGTCGCAGCTCATCGCCGCGCCGCGGAACTCGATGAACACGCGCTCGTCCGCCGCGTGCGCGGGCATCGGAAAACGCTTGGTGTACACCGCGCAGCCGCGCCAGTAGTCGTTGCCGCCGTCCTGTCCGTCCGCCGCGTTCCAGGTGTGGGGCAGCGTCACCGCCCGCTCTTCCTCTCCGGGCTTGGCAAAGCGCCAGCCGTCGTTGAACTGTGTGATGGTTCTCATTGCGCGCCTCCTGCTTCTGTATTCTGATACTGATTTCAAATCAAAATGATTGATTTGAAATCGCGCGTGCTTCGCACGCTCATGCCGCGCAGAGCGCGTCATGTCGTCTCATGCGATACCTACGCGCCTGCGGCGCTATCAAAATGCTTTTCAAGCATTTT
>JAILRK010000230.1 GCA_024698225.1 Oscillospiraceae bacterium
CGTCGGGTCAGAGTTTTGCCTCCACCTTCCTTCAGATTCCGCCTCGCGACGGACACCCTTGGCTTTGGCTATGTCCTTCCCACTGCCGGGCGGACTCGGGACTTTCACCCGTTAGAACGTGCGCTCGCCGGGCGCACCAAATCGAACGCGCTCCGCCGCTTTGGCGGAGCGCGATTGTTCTTGCCTTTTTCCCGGGGGTGTGGTATGCTTTCCGTTGACATAATAACAAACACGGAGGTTCCTATGAAACACATGCGCAAATCCCTGACCGCGCTGGCGCTCCTGCTCTGTCTGACGCTGGAGCTGGCGCTGCCCCTGTGCGTCCGCGCCGACGCAATGACCGTGAGCGACGCCTGTCTGAACCTCATCCGCCACTATGAGGGCTACAGCGACCACGCCTATCAGAACGGAGGCAAATGGTTCATCGGCTACGGGACACAGATAGACAAGGACGCCTATCCCAACGGCATCAGCGAGACGGAGGCCGCAGAGCTGATGCGCGGCACGCTGCGCTCCTCCGAGGAGCGGGTCCGCGTTTTCGCCTCACAGCGGGGCATTCAACTGACGCAGGGACAGTTTGACGCGCTGGTGGATTTCACCTACACGCTCGGCACCGCATGGATGAACGGCAACAGCCTCGTGCGCAGACTCGTCACCGGTGAGGTGGAGCTTTCGCGCCGCGAGACGGCGCGCGCCTTCGGCGTGTGGTGCCACAGCGGCGGCGCGGTGCTGCCGGGTCTTGCGCGGCGGCGGCTGGAGGAGGCGGCGCTCTATCTGGACGGCAGCACGGAGGCTGCCTCCACCTTCTGTTACCTCGCCATTGAACGCGAGGAGGGCGTGGCCTATGCCACCGATTTCGGCGTGTACGAGCGCGGCGGCACGTACGACGCCTTCCCCACCATGCTGCGCCTCGGCTACAGCATCTCCGGCGTGGAGACCGACGACGGCACGGTGCTCCGCCTCGGCGACACGGCGACAAAGGACCTGCACGTGCGCGTACTCTGGGAAAAGGCCGCCTACAGCAACGCCTATCCCGACGTGGCAGAGGAGCGCTGGTACTATGACTACGTGATGGCGCTGAGCGAGGCGGGCGTTGTCAACGGACACAGCGACGGCAGCTTCCAGCCGGAGCTGTCCACCACCACGGGCGAGGCGCTCAAGCTCATCCTGCTTGCCGCGGGACACGCGCCGCAGCCCTCCGTCGGCAGCCACTGGGCAAGCGGCTACGCCGCCTATGCGCAGGAGCGCGGCTATCTCAGCAGCGCGGTGCTCTCGGACCTCAACGCGCCCATCACGCGCCGGGACGTCGCCCGGCTGGCGGCAGGGGCGCTCGGCTTCGGCCAGTCCTTCTCCGCCTCTCCCTTCGACGACGTGAACGACGGCTATGTGACCGCGCTTGCGGAAATCGGCGTGCTGGAGGGCTCCACGGAGGACGGCAAAACGCTCTTCCACGGCGACGACCCGCTCAGCCGCGCAGAGGCCTCCACCATCGTGTGGCGGCTGCTCCGCGCGGTGGCGCTGGACACGAAGCAGACCGTGCAGTACGGCGCGCGCACGCTCTCGGTCGCGGACGTGCCGCTCAACCGCTATGACAAAAGTCTGTTTTCCGGCAAAAACGACACCATGACCTACAACGACCCCGCCGTCACCGTGCTGCGCGGCGTGGACGCCAGCCGCTATCAGGGCGAGGTGGACTGGGCCGCCGCCGCGGCGGACTGCATCGACTTTGCCATTCTTCGCGTCGGCGGGCGCTATCAGATGTCCGGTGAGATCTATGAGGACACGAAGTTCGAGCAGTACTATGCCGACGCCTCCGCCGCCGGGCTGAAGATTGGCGCGTATTTCTACTCACAGGCCATCAGCATCGAGGAGGCGGTCGAGGAGGCGGAGTACGTGCTCGCCAAGCTGAAGGGCAAGCAGATTGACGCCCCCGTCGTGTTCGACTGGGAGACGGCAGAGTCCCTCAACGCGCGCACGAACGGACTGCCCTCCAACATCGTGAGCGACTGCGCCGTCGCCTACTGCGAGCGCATTCGCGACGCGGGCTATACCCCGATGATTTATATGAACACTTACGACGGCTACATCAAGTACGACCTCTCCCGCCTGGGGGATTACGACATCTGGTACGCCGGGCAGTACGGCGGCGCGTACCCGAAGTTCATCTACGATTTTGTCATGTGGCAGTACACCGACCGGGGCAGCGTTGACGGCTTCAAGGGTGCGCCCGATATGGACCTCTGGTTCATCCGCTGAAGTCATTGGTTACATTTTATGATAACTTGTGCGGAGATGCGCCGCCTTTGCTCTTGACAAAGCCCTCCGAAATCATTAATATAGGAAATAGATATGATTGTTTCTTTGCATTAAAGAAAGAGGTCGCTTATGGAAATCCGCAATCTCACAACATTTCTGAAGGTCACAGAGCTCAAGAGCTTTTCCAAGGCGGCCGAGGCGCTGGACTATTCCCAGTCCGCCGTGACCGTGCAGATTCAGCAGCTTGAGCGGGAGCTTGGCGTGCAGCTCTTTGACCGCATCGGCAAGAACGTCAGCATCACGCAGTACGGCAGGGACTTCGTCTCCTACGCCCGGGACGTGGTGAGCGCCGTGGCGCGCGCCAGCGCCTTTGCCACCGCGAACGAGGACCTCACCGGCACGGTGCGCGTGGGCACGCTGGACTCGCTGATGACGGCGTCCTTCGCGGAGATTGTGCCCGCGTTCCGCAGGCGCTTTCCCCGTGTGCTGTCCAACATCCACGGCGACAACGTCGCGCGGCTGAAGGACCTGCTGGCCAAAAACGAGCTGGACCTCATCTACACGCTCGACGAGCAGCTGCACGACCCGCAGTTCATCAAGGTGTTTGAGGCGGAGGAGGACATCGTCGTCGTTGCCAATGCCCGCAATCCCTTTGCCGGACGCACGGACGTGTATCTTGCCGACCTGGTCGGGCATCCCTTCGTGCTGATGAACCGCAACAATGCCTACCGTGACCAGTTCGACCTGGAGCTGGCACGGCACGAGCTGGTGATTGAGCCGTTCAGCGAGCTGGAGAGCGACGTGCTTGCGCTGCGGCTGCTGAGCGAGAACCCGGAGTACCTTTCGGTGCTGCCCCGCTACACCGTGGAAAAGAGCATCCATGAGCACGAGCTCGCCATCATCCCCGTGCAGGACTGCGTCATGCGCCAGTGGCGCCAGCTGCTCTACCACAAGAACAAGGTCGTCACCCCGCAGATTCAGGGCATGCTGGACACCATCATGGAGACGGTGCAGGCGGCAAACTGAGCCTTTCCACGCTACAAAAAAACACCGCCCGCAGGCGGTGTTTTTTGATTGCTAACTGTCAGTCCTCGTCCTCGCCGCCGTTGATGTCCTCGGCGTCGAACTCCAGCTTTGCGCCGCAGTTCGGGCAGGTAATGGCGCCGTCTTCAATGTAGGTCTCGTCGAAGAAAATCTCCTTCTCGCACTCGGGGCAGGTGGTGGCGTAGACGGGCTCGTCGTCGTCCTCGTCCTCTTCGTCATCCTCGTCCTCGTCATCCTCGTCGTCCTCGTCCTCGAAGACAAGGTCCTCAACGTCGCTCAGGTCGTCGCTGATGACGTCGAGTCCGTCGCCGAGCTCGCGGACCTCGTCGGTCAGGTCCTCGATTTCCAGCGCGACCTCGTCCATCACGTCCACGATGGCGCGGAACACCTTGGCGTTATCGCTGTCCTCGTCGAGCTTGAGCCCCTCCAGCAGTCCCTTGAGATACGCAACCTTTTCCGAAACTCCCATGGCAATCGCTCCTTTCTCCTTGTAGGCAGGAGGCTGCATTCAATTTGTTCGAATGCAGCCCCGATGAATGTTTACTTCTCTTACTTTGCGCGGCCAATGTATTCGCCGGTGCGCGTGTCAATCTGGACCCGGTCGCCCTCGTTGATGAACAGGGGCACCTTGACCTCTGCGCCGGTCTCCACGGTGGCGGGCTTGAGGGTGTTGGTGGCGGTGTTGCCCGCAAGACCCGGCTCGGTCTTCGTGATTTCAAGGTCCATGAAGTTCGGGCACTCAATGCCGAACACGCTGCCCTTGTAGCTGAGCACCTTGCACACGGTGTTCTCCGTGATGAAGCGGAAGGGCTCGCCCAGCAGGTCTCTGCCGATGGGAATCATGTCGAAGGTCTCCTGGTCCATGAAATAGTACAGGTCGCCGTCGGCATAGCTGTATGCCATGTCCTTGCGCTCAATGAACGCCTCCTCGAACTTGGCGGTGGGGTTGAAGCTCGTCTCGGTGACGCCGCCGGTGATGACGTTCTTCATCTTGGTGCGGACGAACGCCGCGCCCTTGCCGGGCTTGACGTGCTGGAACTCGACCACCTGATAGACCTTGCCGTCCATCTCAAACAGCTTACCGTTGCGGAAATCGCCAGCCGTAATCGTTGCCATATGCTATTCCTCCTAAACTGCGAGGAAATCGGCTGCGACTTCCTCAAATATAATAAGCGATGGTTTATAACCTTTTGTATTCTATCCCATCTTGCGCCGCATTGCAAGAGTTTTTTTGCCGTTGTTTCAGTTCATGCCAAACTCGCTGACCACAAGCGCGCCGTCGCGCCCGCTCTGGCTGAGGGTGAACTGCCGCTGCACGCCGTCGGACACGTAGGAAAAGCCGCTCGTGGGCATGTCGCCGGGGAAGCTCATCGGCACGGTCAGCGGCGCGCCCGCCTTCAGTCTTGGCAGGCACCAGAGCTCCGTCACGTCAAAGACGGGATTTCCCGCCGCGTCCACGTCCTGCAGAGAAAGCGAAAGCAGTCTGAGGTCCTGAACCTCCCGCTTGGCGCGGAACACGACGATGAGCTCGCCGTCCGCGCCGGTGGGCGTCTGTTCCGGGAAATAGTCGGCAATCGCCTCGCTCTCGGGCAGCCGCCAGGAGATCTCGTCCCAGTAATCCGCGCGCACCAGGCAGTCCAGCGGCTGGTTGAGCGGACCGGTGTACTCATAGGCGGAAAGCGGCGTCAGCTCCGGCACGAGGTGCCCGTCGGCCAGCGCCTCCGAGCTCGCCCAGAAGTCGTCCAGCGTGCCCTCAAAGGGTTCGGAGGCGGCGGTGTCCCACTCGCCCGTGGTGTTGTGGAAGAACGCAAGCTCGTCCTCACTGCCCTCCTTCACGTCGGTGAAATAGCAGTCTTCACAGACCAGCTGCGTGCCGTCTTCGCTGAGGTGATACCTGCCGAACATGGTGTACATCGCCCCGCCGGAGCCCTGGTTGTAGAAGCATCCGTCGGCAAGCAGGAAGTACATGTTGCGCGACCAGCCGTTGAGAAAGCGCACCGGCGCGCCGTTCACAATGGAATAGCCCCCGACGACGATGTCCTCGTCCTGCACGACCAACAGCTCCTGCGTGCCGTCGCCGTTGAGGTCGGTGAGCATCCAGCCCACCATCGCCGCCGTCTCCTCGCCGTCGCTCCAGTGCAGCATCTCCTCGACGCCGGTCGGCAGCAGGGGGTATTCGTCCTCGTCACGCAGGCCGTTGTAAACCGCGTCACACAGCTCGTCGAACACGGGCGCATAGCACGCAAGCGGGTCGACCGTCGGCTCCGTTTCCGGCGTCGGCGCAACCCCGGGCTCCGTCGTCGGCTCCGTTTCCGGCGTCTCCGGCGTGGTCTGCTCCGGCGTGGTCTGCTCCTGCGCCGTCGGCTCCTGCGCGGGGGAAGTCGGCTCTGTCCTGTTGTCGCAGCCGCTGCACAGCAGCGCCGCGGCAAGCGTCAGAGCGCATAGCATCGTCCTGAAATGATTCATCGCAGCTCCTCTTTTCTCTCTATTTTATCGCCGGTCCTGCGCACTCATGCGCTTGAACGGCTCCTGCAGGGCGTGGAGCACGTGATTCCACGCGCCGACCGGTCCGCCCTTCGGCTCGACCATGAGCATCTGCACGCCCGCCCGCTTCGCCGCAAGCACGTCCGTGAGCAGCTTGTCGCCCAGCATCGCGGTCTCCGCGGGACCGACGCCGTATTTTTCCATCGCCTGACGGAGCCCGCGCGTACCGGGCTTGCCCGCGTGCCCGACGTAGCCGATGCCAAGGTC
>JAILRK010000253.1 GCA_024698225.1 Oscillospiraceae bacterium
ACCGATTGGTTCTCGTTCCTGGACCTCGTGGCGAACACCGCGTTTGCGCTGCTGCCCGTGCTGGTGGCAATCTCCGCCTCCCGCGTGTTCGGCTGCAATATCTTCCTCGGCGCCGTCATGGGTCTCATGATGGTTCACCCCGCGCTCATCAACGCATGGACGGTCGGCAACTATGCCGCAGGTGATATTCCCACCTGGCATCTGTTCTTCTTCAACGTGAAGCAGGTTGGCTATCAGGGACACGTTATCCCGGTCATCCTCTCCATCCTGCTGATGTCCTATGTGGAAAAATGGCTGCACAAGCATGTGCCTGAGATGATTGACCTCTTCGTCACACCGCTTTGCACCGTTCTCGTCACCTCGTTCATCACCTTCACCATCATCGGGCCGGTCTTCTCCGTGTTTGAAAACTGGGTCCTCGCGGGCGCTCAGGTGCTCATCACCCTCGGCTGGGGCCTCGGCGCGGCGGTCATGGGCGCAATCTATCCGCTCACCGTCGTCATGGGTCTGCACCACATGTACAACGTCATCGAGGCGGGCATGATTTCCTCCACCGGCGTCAACACCTGGATGCCCATCGCCTCCGCTGCCAACTTCGCGCAGTTTGGCGCCTGCCTTGCCGTGGCGCTGAAGGTCAAGAACCAGAAGACCAAGTCCGTGGCGTTCCCCAGCTCTCTGTCTGCCTCCCTCGGCATCACCGAGCCGGCGATCTTCGGTATCAACTTCCGCTTCATGAAGCCCTTTGCCTGTGGTATGGCGGGCGGCGCGGTCGCGTCCTTCCTCGCCTCTCACATGAGCGGCACGGACATGGCGGGCAACAAGGTCGCCTTCGGCGCCACGACCTACGGCGTCACCGGTATCCCCGGCATCCCTGCGGTCAACAACACCGGCATGTACATCGTTGAGCTCCTGGTCGCCGCAGGCGTGGCCTTCGTGCTGACCTGGCTCATCTGGAAGGAAGACGCCCCGGAGGGCGGCAAGACGGCTTCCGCCAAGGCAGAGGCGATTGTTGCTCCCAAGACCAGCGTCATCCGTTGCGCGGCGGGCAAGGTGCTCCAGCCCACCAAGGGCAAGGTCATCGCCCGCGAGCAGATTCCCGACGAGACCTTTGCCGCGGGCGTCCTCGGCGAAGGCGTAGGCATTGAGCCCGAAGAGGGCGTTGTGGTCGCTCCGTTTGACGGCGAAATCACCTCCGTTGCGGAGAGCAAGCACGCCATCGGCATTGAGGGCAGCGGCATGGAAGTGCTGATTCACGTCGGTGTGGACACCGTCAGCATGAACGGCGACGGCTTCGTTCCCGCCGTTTCCGAGGGCGACACCGTCAAGGCCGGGCAGAAGCTGCTCACCTTTGACCGCGCGAAAATTAAGGCAGCCGGTCATCCCGACACCGTCGTTGTGCTGCTGACGAACTCCGACGACCTCGAAGGCGTTGTCTGCGGCGCAGAGTAACCCGCGTAACGTACGGATCAACCGATCGTTAAATATGAACTGCAAAGGAGAACCGAACCAATGAAAAGCTTTGATTACGTCATCACCGACCCCGTCGGTATCCACGCCCGTCCCGCCGGCATCCTTGTCAAGGAAATCAAGAACTACACCGGCTGCACCGTCACCGTCACCAAGGGTGCCAAGAGCGTCAACGCGCTCAAGCTGATGGCACTCATGGGCATGGGCATCAAGCAGGGCGACACCGTTACCGTCAGCGTTGAGGGTGACAACGAGGAAGAGGTCGCCGCAAAGATTGAGGCGTTTTTCAAGACCTATTTCTAAGGCAGAAACAGCAGAAAACGGCTGCCCTATGCGACAGCCGTTTTCTTGATGAAATCGAACGGAAGGGAGCAGCGACTATGATTACGATTCAGGGCAAAGGCGTATCTGCCGGTGTTGCGGCAGGCCCGCTCTATTTCTACCAGCGCGCAAAGGCAGAGGTCAAGCGCAGCACCTCTGCCGTCTTTGAAACGGAGTGGAAGCGTTTCAAGGATGCACAGACGAAGGCAATCGAACAGCTCGGCGCACTTGCCGACAAGGCGCGCGCCGAAGCGGGCGACGAGGCGGCGCTCCTGTTTGAGACCCATCAGCTCATGGCGGAGGACCTCGACTATGAGGAGGCCATTGAGGAGGCTCTGCGCGGCGGGATCAACATCGAGGCGGTCATCAGCGACGTGCGCGACCAGTTTGCCGAGATGTTCGCCCAGATGGAGGACGCCTATATGCAGGCGCGCGCGGCGGACGTCAAGGATGTGTCCAACCGCATCATCGGCATCCTGACCGGCGCGGTGCAGGGCGGCATCGACAGCGACGTCCCGGTCATTCTCGCCGCAGACGACCTCGCCCCCAGCGAAACCGTCCAGCTCGACAAGAGCAAGATTCTCGGCTTCATCACCGAGGGCGGCTCCGGCTCCAGCCACACCGCCATTCTGGCGCGCACCATGGGCATTCCTGCCATCATCGGCGTGGGCGACCAGCTCAAGGCGGAATACGCCGGGCGCGAGGTCATCGTGGACGGAGGCACGGGCACCGCGGTGCTTGAGCCCGATTCGGACACGCGCGTCTACCTGATGAAGAAGCAGGAGGACCAGCGCAAGCTGCAGGAGATGCTTGACCAGCTCAAGGGCAAGGAGAACGTCACCAAGGACGGTCACAGCATCCGCATCTACTGCAACATCGGCAACCCCGAGGACGTCCCCACCGTCCTCAGCAACGACGGCGGCGGCATCGGCTTGTTCCGCAGCGAGTTCCTGTACCTCGGCTGTGATGATTTCCCGACGGAAGACTATCAGTTTGAGGCGTACAAAAAGGTGCTCTCCGACATGGGCGGCAAGGAAGTCGTCATCCGCACGCTGGACATCGGCGCTGACAAGCAGATTGGCTATTTCAACCTGCCGCACGAGGAGAACCCCGCCATGGGCAACCGTGCGCTGCGCATCTGCCTCAACCGCCCTGAAATCTTCCGCACCCAGCTGCGCGCGCTCTACCGCGCGTCCGCCTACGGCAAGCTGTGCATCATGTTCCCGATGGTCGCCAGCGTCTGGGAGGTCCGCGAGGCAAAGAAGGTCTGCGAGCAGGTCAAAAAAGAGCTTGACGCGGAGGGCATTGCCTACTCCTCCGACGTGCAGGTCGGCATCATGATTGAAACGCCCTCTGCGGCCATCATCAGCGACCGTCTTGCCAAGGAAGTGGATTTCTTCTCCTGCGGCACGAACGACCTCACGCAGTACACCCTTGCCTGTGACCGCCAGAACAACGACCTCGGCCGTTTCTTCGACCCGCATCATCCCGCTGTGCTGCGCCTGCTCAAGCTGGTTACGGACAACGCGCACAAAAACGGCATTTGGGTCGGTATCTGCGGCGAGCTGGGCGCTGACCTCCAGCTGACGGAGACCTTCCTCTCCATCGGCATCGACGAGCTGTCCGTCTCCCCGCGTGCGGTGCTGCCGCTGCGCCGGAAGGTGCGTGAATCCAATGTCGCGCAGGTGCGCGACCGCCTGCTCGGCGACCTTCTGAGCGACCAGACCTCAGTCTAAGGAGGAATACCCATGGCATACGATGTAGCGGCTCTTGGCGAACTGTTGATAGACTTTACTCAAAACGGCAGAAGCGAGCAGGGCAATCTCATCTTTGAGGCGAACCCGGGCGGTGCGCCGGCAAACGTGCTGGCAATGCTGCGCAAGCTGGGACACAGCTGCGTCTTTCTGGGCAAGGTGGGCGCAGACGCGTTCGGCGACCTGTTGGAGGACACGCTTCACTCTGCCGGAATCGACAGCCGCGGTCTGCGCCGCGACACGGCTGCACACACCACACTCGCCGTTGTGCAGACCTTTGCAAACGGTGACCGCGATTTCAGCTTCTACCGCAGGCCCGGCGCGGATGTGGACCTCTCTGCCGACGAGCTGGACGAGGACGCGCTGCGCAACTGCCGCATCTTCCACTTCGGCTCGCTCTCTCTGACGGACGAGCCCGTGCGCTCCGCGACGCATCGCGCCATCGCGCTTGCGCGGGAGGGCGGCGCGCTGATTTCCTATGACCCGAACCTGCGCCGTCCGCTCTGGCAGAGCGACGAGCAGGCGAAAGAGCAGATTACCTGGGGCTTCTCCCAGTGCGACGTGCTCAAGATTGCGGACAACGAAATTGAGTACATGTTCGGCACGACGGATTTTGACCGCGGGGCGGCGTTGCTTCAGGCGCAGTTCCCGAACATCCGCCTCATCAACATCACCGCCGGTGCGGACGGCAGTCACGCCTATTACCGGGACAGCAGGGTCTATGAGCCGGGCTGCCGTCTCGGCGGCGTGATTGAGACCACCGGCGCGGGCGACACGTTCTGCGCCTCGGTGCTGCACTTTGTGCTGTGCAACGGGCTGGATAACCTGACGGAGCAGCAGCTCCACGCGATGCTGCGCTTTGCAAACGCAGCGGCGTACATCGTCACGACGCGCCGCGGCGCAATCCGCTCGATGCCCGAGCCCGCCGAGGTGGAAGCGGTGCTCGCAAAAATGTAATACTGATTTCAAATCAAAACGATTGATTTGAAATCGCGCGTGCCGCGCACGCGCATGCCGCGCAGAGCGCGTCATGTCGTCTCATACGATACCTACGCGCCTGCGGCGCTATCAAAATGCGTTTCAAGCATTTTGATCAGGTATCCGTATCATTCACTGGCAAAAAAGGAACGCTCGGTTGAGCGTTCCTTTTTTGCAGTCGTGTCGTATCAGTTCAGCTCCAGAACGTGTTTTTCATAGGCGTTGATGATGGTCGTATCGCCGTAGCTCTGAAGGCGGGGGATGTTGTAGCCGTAGTTCATGTGCACGTGCCCGTGGATGAAATACCTGGGGTGGAACTGGTCAAGCAGCTTGTAAAAGCAGTTGAAGCCGCGGTGCGGCAGGTCCTCGGCGTCACCCAGGCCGTGAAGCGGCGCGTGCGTCAGCACGATGTCCACGCCGCCCGCCCAGATGATGCGCGGCCAGATGCGCATGAGCCGGCGTGCCATCTGCCGCTCAGTGTACTGGTTCGGCCCTCCGTTGTAGCGGATGCTGCCGCCAAGGCCGAGGATGCGCAGCCCGTTGACCTTCACGAGCTTGTCCTCAATGCAGTCGCAGCCCTCCGGCGGGTGCTTGTCGTAGCGGCGGTCATGGTTGCCGCGCACGTACAGCAGCGGAACGCGCCCCATCGTGACCAGAAATGTGAGATAGTCCGCATCGAGGTCACCGCAGGAGAGAATCAGGTCGATGCCGTCCAGCCGTCCCGGCTGATAGTAGTCCCAGAGATACTTGCTCTCCACATCGGACAGAAGAAGCACTTTCATGGTGCCCGCCCTCCAAACCAACTGAACTCCGGCGGGCTGAACGCGGTCCGTCGGGACTGACAGGGATAGGGTGCTCTCAGAGGATGGCGTCCTCTTTCTCAGGGGGGATGCTGTCGCGGTAGACGCCCTGCAGCCGCACAAGACTGCGCGACATGGGCAACAGCTCGTCATAGGCGGGGAGGCTGCCCTCCACGTTCTCCGCAAACCAGTCCATCTTCAGAATCTCCTCGGGGGAGAAGAAGTGCGTGCCGTCGCTGCGCACCGTGCCGCTTTGGTCGCGCACGGCGCGCTCAAAGGGCAGGATGGAGCCGTCTGTCAGACCGCGGCAGAGGAGGTTCGTCAACTGCCGCGTGCCGGCGTCCATCGCGTTGTCAATCAGCACGCCCACAGAGCCGCTTTGCATGCCCCACCAGTAGTTGACGGCGCGGTCATTGCCTGCGCTCATTGCGTCCAGACTGCCGTCCAGCACGCCGCGCACCAGCTTCTCATACACTTTGCCCCAGTGCCAGTAGGGAGAAGCGACCGGGTGCAGGACGCCGTTTTCCACGCGGCAGAGCCCCCAGGGCTCCACCATGCGGTCAGGCGTCGGCACGTCGCGCTTGGAGATGTAATCCACGCCGCTCGCCGCCAGCGCTTCCGCTGCCCGCGCATCCACGCAGGACCACGCCAGGCGGACCCGCGCGCGCGGATTGGTCAACTGCGCGCCGAGCGCAAAGGCGTTGACCGCCGCCGGCACGCCGAGAATGGGGTTGCTTGCCACATAGCCGATGACGTCGCTTTGGCTCAGCGCGCCGGCAATGGCGCCGGTGACGAATTTCCCCTCGTAAACGCGGCAATAATAGGTGCGCACGTCGGCGTACGGCATGGAGATGGAGCAACTGAACACACGCACGTCGGGGTGCTTTGTGGCAACCGCGCGGCACGCGCCAATCAGCGAGGGCGTCATGCCGAAAATAACCTGTGCGCCGTCACGCACCGCCTCCTCCATGACCTGCGACGCGTTCTTCGCGCCGTAGTAGGTGAGGCAGGTCACGCGGTCGCCCAGCGTCGCCTCGACGTACTGTCGTCCGAGCTCGTGTGCCTGCGCCCAGTCGCTCTCCTCAGGCAGATAGTCGCTGACAAAAGCAAGTCTGAGCTTGGAGATGGAGACGCTGTCCACGATGCGGCGCAGCAGATTCGGCTCTGCGTCGGTCTCCTGCGTCTCGGTGCTCACGGAAACGGGCTCATCCTGCGTCGAAAGACGCACGTCCGCCCAGACGGCGCCGAGCGCCTTGTTGAGCTCGGCAGCGGACATCGCTTTGATTTCGGCAAAGCTCTTGACCTTGAGCAGCACCAGCAGCGCGTCCGCCACGGTGATGCCCAGCTTGTCGCCGCCGAGCTTGTTGAAGGCGCGCTCAAAGTCGAGGTAGACGGTGATGAAGCCGCGCCGCTCCTCCTCGGTCCAGACCTGCTCGCTTCCGCGCTCGAGCGCCGCCTGCAGCTTGGCAAAACGCCCGGGGCGGCTGAACATCACCTGATACAGCCCCGTGAGCTGATAGGCATGCATGAACTCATAATACGCCCGGATGGCCGGTTCCTCCGACCATGCAGGGACGATGCGCGTCACATAGGCGGGGATGGAGAGCGCACCGTAGCTTTTGAGCACGCTGACGCGTTTGTTGCCCTCCTGAATATAAAAGCGCCCCAGATACTCAAAGCAACGCACCGGCTCGCGGATGCCCTCGTCGCTCAGGTGCGCCTCGCACAGCGCAATCCATTTGGAGGCAAACTCCGAGTCCGGCGGCATGAGCGGCATGAAATTGCTGGCAAACGCGTCGCGCCGCCCCTGCGTCTTCGTTCCGACCACGCGCCTTGCCGGAATCTCCAACAGGCCAAGCTCCACCTGACCGGCGGATGATGCATAGTTGAGCATCGTATCAAGCACCTGCGGATAGGGATACTGTCCGTGCAAAACGCCCTCTCTGTAGGCTTTCCGTCCCTTTTTCAACGCCTCCTGGTACTGCTGGACAGCTTCCTGTCTGCTCATGGAAAAACACTCCTTCACTTGGGATATACCCTACTATACAGGATTGCCGC
>JAILRK010000259.1 GCA_024698225.1 Oscillospiraceae bacterium
CAAAATGCTTGAAAAGCATTTTGATAGCGCCGCAGGCGCGTAGGTATCGCATGAGACGACATGACGCGCTCTGCGCGGCATGAGCGTGCGAAGCACGCGCGATTTCAAATCAATCATTTTGATTTGAAATCAGTATGAAACCTCTGCATAGAAGACCCAAGTGCAACGCCTGCTGCGCATGTGCGCGGCAGGCGTACACTATATCGAATCACGCGTGCGGGAGATAGAATGCGCAGAGCTTCCCCGCCGCGGCCGGCATGCGGTCCGAGGCGGCTTTCGCGCAGGAGAAGCGTTTTTCGGGGTCGCTCTCCCGCTCGGCATGGGCATACACGCCGAAGCGCAGGCGGACTCTGTCCGCAGTCTCCGCGTCGGTGAACAGCGCCGCCAGGAACTGTGCAATCAACTGCTCATAGTCGTCCCGGTGCGGGCAGTACAGCAAAAAGGTGTCCGAGCCCTGCCGGCAGCCGATGCCGCGCGTTTTTCGCGCCAGCTTGCGGAAATGCGCGCCGATGTCGCGCAGCACGAGGTCGCCGAACTGCCGTCCGTATTGCTCGTTGACCGCGCGGAATTGACTGACGTCGCACACCAGCGCGTCGAGTGCGGCGCCCTTGTACTGCCGGTCAAGCCGGTCCACGTAGCGCAGGAAATAGCCGATGGTAAACAGCCCCGTGAGCCGGTCCCGCTGCGTGCGCCGAATCAGGTCACGGTTTTCGGACAGCTCGATGCACTTTGCAATCCGCGCCTTGACGATTTCGATGTCCGGGTAGGGCTTTGAGATAAAGTCCATCGCGCCGAGCCTCAGACTGTCAAGCTCGGCGTCCGGGTCTATCGTCAGCATGATGACCGGGATGGACATCAGCTCCTCATCGACCTGCATCGCCCTGAGAACGTCTTTCCCGTTCATGCGCGGCATATACAGGTCGAGCAGCAGCAGCGCAATCTCGTCCTTGTATCTGCGCAGCATCTCCATTGCCTCCACGCCGTCGGAGGCGGTCAGGATGTCGTATTCCTCCGACAGGAGGTCACCCAGAATTTCGCGGTTGATGTCCTGGTCGTCGGCAATCAGAATGTGCCTGCGGATGTGAATGGCGGGGATATCCTCCGTGTCCGAATGCGCATGGTCCGGTTCTTCGTCCCGGATGACCGCGCCGAGGCGCTTGAGCAGCATCTTGTCCTTGTACATGGACGCGTCCGCGCGTTCAAACAAGTCGCGGATGCAGCGGTCCTGCCCCGGCGTATACTCCGCCAGACCGCCGGAGACGCTTGCGCCGTCGGCGGTGCCGATGTGCGCGGCCGACCGGCTGTGCAGCTCGCGCATCAGACTGACCCTGTTCTGGTAGTCGCCGTCCGTCAGCAGCGCGACAAACTCATCGCCGCCGACGCGGTAGACCGGGCTGTGCGCAAAAATGGCGCAAATCATTTTGCAGGACCGGCAGAGGTAGTCGTCGCCTGCCCGATGGCCCAGGGTGTCATTGATTCTCTTCAGACCGTTGACGTCGCAGACCACGACGGCAAAGGGCTGCGTCTCGCCCAGCTCGATTTCCTGGTTGATGCGCGCCTCGTCCACCGTGAAGGCGTGCTTGCTCCGCACGCCGGTCAGGGAGTCGCGGTTCGCGATTTTTCGTATCTGCTCGTACTGCTGAATGCGCGGCAGGTTGGACCCGATGTTGCTCAGGCCGAGGACGAGGTGCTGGTTGTCCGCCTGTGACATCTTTGTAATCTTCACCAGCACGTCGACGGGGACCTGGTTCAGGACGACCCGGAAAGACAGCAGGGACCAGCGCTCTCCGGAGAGAACCTTCAGAAGATTGTTTTTGTCGCAGGCGTGCAAAAAGATGTCCCGGTCCTCTTCATAAACGATGCGCACGAATTCGGTCTTGCACATAGCGAAGAAATCGTCGCCCGCGGGCGCGAAGTTCAGTTGTTTGTACAGGTCGCTGGAGCTGTACTCAATGAACTCGTTCGTCTGCGTATTGATGTAGAAGATGCAGTCGTAGTCAGACGACAGCGCCTCGGAAATCGCCGCAAAGGTCAACTGATTGCGCATGGCGCGCTCGTAAATCGCCATGCGCCGCATGTGAGCGTCCGTGTTGCTCAGGGCAAAGAGAACGTGGGTCGGGTTCTCCCGGTGCAGGCGTGTCGCTTTCACCTGGACGTAGCTGGGCGTCCCGTCAACCATCATGCGGTAGGTCAGCGTAAAGGTACTGTCAACCTCGAGCACGCGCAGAACGTTCTCCTTGGTGAAGGCGGTGCGGACCGTGTCCAAATCGGGCGGACAGGTGGCGTCGACGAAGGCGCTGACGATGTCGCTGAAGTTCTTCCCAATGGTGTGAATGTCCAGCGCCTCGTCCTGCTCGTGCGGGATGAACTCCACATATACGTTCGTGTCCGTGTTCACACAGAAGACGCGGGAAACGTCTCTGGACAGCGCCCTTGCGATATCAGCGTATTTTACCTTTTGTATAAAGCTTTCTTCTGATTTCATGGTTGTGCACCGATAAATCTGATGAGCGTTTTCTTCAGGTGGTCGATGTCGATGGGTTTTGCCATGTGCGCGTTCATGCCTGCGCTCAGGCATTTCTTCATGTCCTCGGCAAACGCGTCTGCGGTCATGGCGATGATGGGCACCGCGGCGGCGTCCTCCCGCGCCAGGGCGCGTATGGCGGCGGTCGCCTCAAAGCCGTTCATGCGGGGCATGCGCAAATCCATCAAAATGACGTCATAGTAGCCCGGCGCGGACCGGGAGAACATCTCCGCGGCGATTGCGCCGTCTGCGGCGCGCTCGGTCTCGATGCCAAGCTCCTCCAGAATCACGCTGGCAATTTCGGCGTTGATGTCGTTGTCCTCCGCCAGCAGAACGCGCCGTCCTGTCAGGCAGGCGTCCTCGTCCCCGGGCTGTGCGCTGGGGGCGTTGCTGCTGTCCGGCACAAAGCGGCTCAGCTCGCGGTAGAGGGTGGAGCGGAACAGCGGCTTTGCGACAAAACCGGCAATGCCTGCCGCCTGCACGTCCGCCTCAACGTCCGACCAGTCATATGCGGAAATCATCTCAACCGGCGTCTTCTCGCCCAGCAGCGCGTGAATCCGCTTCGTGGTCTCGATTCCGTTCATGCCGGGCATGCGGTAATCGACCAGAACGGCGAAGAAGTCCTCGCCCCGGCGATGCGCGTCTTCCAGCAGCTCCAGCGCAGTCTGCCCGTCTGTGCACCACTGCGGCCGCGTGCCCAGCGACGCCAGCGTCTCCGCCGTCGAGCGGCAGAACTCCTCGCTGTCGTCCACCACAAGAATCTTCCATGCCGGCAGCTGCACCGTCGCCTCGGCGTCCTCCACGCGGCGCAGGTCCAGCGTGACGTGGAAGGTGCTGCCCTTGCCAAGCGCGCTCTGCACGTCGATGACGCCGCCCATGGAGTCGACGATGTTCTTCGTAATCGCCATGCCCAGCCCGGTGCCCTGCGTCTTCTGCACGCGCCGGACGTCCTCCCGCGTAAACGCGTCGAAAATCGTGCGGATAAAGTCCTCGCTCATGCCCATGCCCGTGTCGGATACGGCGATGTGCGTGCGGATGAAGGCGTCCCCCTTCGGGGAGGGCTCCTGCCAGAGCCGCAGACAGATGGACCCGTTCTCCTGCGTGTATTTGATGGCGTTGCTGACCAGGTTCAGCATGACCTGGTTCAGGCGCAGGGGGTCGCAGAGCACGTTTTCACAGAGAATGTTGCTGATGAAAATGTCAAGCTGCTGCGCCTTTTCTTTAATCTGTACGCGCGTGATGCCGCAGATGGTGTTCATCGTTTCGCGCAGCGAGATGTTCTCCGGCTGCAGCTGCATCTTCCCGCTTTCGATTTTCGCCATGTCCAGCACGTCGTTGATCAGCCCCAGCAGATGCCGCCCGGCAATCATAATCTTGCGCAGGCAGTCCTGCACGCGGTTCTTGTCATCGATGTGGCTGCTTGCAATCTCCGTCATGCCGACGATGGCGTTCATGGGCGTGCGGATGTCGTGGGACATGTTGGAGAGAAAGAGCGTCTTTGCCGCGTTCGCCTCGTTCGCGCTGCGCAGCGCCCGGTTGAGCTCGGTGTTTTTCTGCTCCAGCTCTTCGATATAGCGGGTTTCATGGCTGCGGAAAATATTCCGGTTGCGTATGAGCGAGCTGATGAAGTTCGACATCGTGTCCAGGAACATCGAGATGTCCGACATGAGCTCCAGCCGCGGATTGTCCACGCCAAAGAAGCCGATGACGCTCTCGCCGAGGACGATGCGCTTGGCAATCAGCGCGTGAATGCCCTGGGGCGCAAGATAGGAATACGAGGCGGGCTCGCTGTCCTTGATTGCCTCCAGGTCGGGAATGTGAATGTCGGCGCCCTGCGCAAAGCGGTCATACCACCACGTCACCACGTTGCGCGGGATGTCCTGCAGATTCTCGATTTCCGGGTTGACGTTTGCGGCGCACCATTCGTAGGTGTTGCTGGTCTCGTCGGCAGCGAAGTCGTCTTCAAAGATGTAAATGCGGTCCACGTCGAGGGCGCGGCCGATGGAGGCAAGGAAGCAGTTGATTTCGTCGTCGGGGTGGTTCTGCTTCAGCGCCTCCCCCATTGCCGCATTGCAGATGCTTTCACAGCGAATCCGGTCCTCGCGGTCGCGCCGAAGCGCGTGAATCTCCTGGCGCAGTGCCTCCAGTTCTGCCGCCTGATGGGTAGTGTTCTCGTTCATCTGTCATACCTCTGTTTCGTTCGGGGTGCCTGTACGTCCTTGTGCGTCTTCAGCTCGCACCTGCCGGTCCTTTTGCGACAGGAACGCCTTCATCGTGTTCTCCAGTGCGCTCACGTCAATTGGCTTGGCAACGTGACCGTTCATCCCCGCCTGTTCGGCGTTCCTGACGTCATCGGCAAACGCGTTGGCGGTCAGGGCGATGATTGGGATGGACGAGAGCGGCGCGTTCAGCGCGCGGATTGCCTTCGACGCCTCATAGCCGTTGACGACCGGCATCTGGATGTCCATCAGAATCAGGTCATAGTCCCCGGCGCCCGCCGCCTGAATGAGGTCAATCGCCTCCTGACCGTCGCAGGCCTCTGCGGTTTCATAGCCCATGTCGTTGAGCAGCTCCGTGGCGATGATGCGGTTGATGTCGTTGTCGTCAACGACGAGGATGCGGTATCTGCGGTCGTCCGGCGCGCTCGTCTCCGGGGCGCGCTCCGCCGTCTCCGCTTGGACGGGCGCTTCGGCAAGGGGGAACGTCAACGCGACTGTGAACTCGCTGCCCGTTCCGAGCTCCGAGCGCAGGGAGATTGTGCCGTTCATCAAATCCACAAGATTCTTGGTGATGGCCATGCCCAGCCCGGTACCGGTCGTCCGGCTGACGGTCGAGCTTTTCTCACGCTCAAAGGGCTGGAAAATCCGCTTCTGAAACTCCTCGGACATGCCGATTCCGTCGTCCTTGACCTGAATCAGATAGGCGGCGTGACCTGCGTCCGCGCTCGCCGTCTCTTCCAGACGGACGAGGATGTGACCGTTCTCATTTGTGTATTTGACGGCATTGGAAACCAGATTCATCAGAATCTGATTGACCTTGAGCCTGTCGCACAGCACGTATTGGTGCGTGATGTGCGTCTGGAAGCGGAGCTCCTGGTTTTTGCTGCTTGCCTGCACGCGCACCATGGACTCCGCCTGCTCCATAATCTCCGCGAGGTTTTCCGGCGTCGGGTTGAGCTGTGCCTTGCCGTTCTCAATGCGCGCCATCTCCAGAATGTCGTTGATCAGACCGAGCAGGAGCCTGCTTGAGGTCGAGATTTTTGACAGATACTCCCGCGTCTTCGCCGCGTCTCCGATGTGGCGGCACGCCAGGTCGGTAAAGCCGATGATGGCGTTCATCGGCGTGCGGATGTCGTGCGACATATTAAAGAGAAAGTTGGTTTTTGCGATGCTTGCCGCCTGTGCCTTCTCCTCCGCAATCTTCAGCTCTTCGTTTTGCTGGTTGATGATGGCGAGGTTCTTTTGCAGCTCCGCTGAATAGGCTTTGTACTTGTTCGAGCTGTAGGTGGAAAAGGCGATGACGATGCCGCCAATCACAAGCAGTTGTATCACCACGACCAGCAATACGACGATGGAGGGGTTGTTGTCCAGAATGTCCTTCACCGAAATCGAACTGTAGCGCCTGGTGACCCATTTCGCGTCCAGCTTTTCGACGAAGCCCTCCATCTGCAGGTCGCGGATGACCTCGTTGAGCCGGGTGCACAGCGCGCTGTCCGTGGCTTTCAGCGCCATGCAGCCGTACATGTAGCTGACCTGATAGCTTGAGACGATGACGTGCTGCGCGTCAAGCTTCTCAATGAAGGAGTCCCCGACCTGGATGGGGCAGATGATGTAGTCAAGCTCGTCGTTGAGCAGCTTTTCGAACATCTCCTGATAGCTGTAGCCGGTGATGACGTCCATGCCCAGCTCGTCGAATGTGTTATACGCCGCAAGGCGCGTACCGTACAGCTCGCCGACGCGCTCAATTCTGTTCTTCCCGTAGACGACGTACTGCTTTTCGTCGGTGGGAATGGTGCCAATCATGCGGTCGTCCTTCAGCACGGCGTTGGACTCCATGTTCAGAATCAGGTCATACGTCCCGTTGATCAGCCCGCGCTGCGCCTCGTTCCAGTCCAGCAGCGTGAGGTCCAGATTCATCTCCAGCCGATTGGCGACCTCTGCAATCATCTCGACGTCCAGACCCATGTATTCTCCGTTTTCAACGTAGGAAAAGGGCTTGTAATCCCAGTCGGTGGCGACGTGGAGGGTTTCGGTGTAGGCGTTGACCGGGCGGATCTCGAGCGTTGGCGCCTTGTCAAACTTGCCGTAGTAATTCAGCACAATCAGCGTGATGGAGAACAGGGTGACCACAACAAACACGGCAAGGGAGGCGACAATCGCCACGTTTAATTTGCAGTTCAATCTCTTCCGCTTCATACGCATCAATCCTGGCAGAGTTCCGCCAATTCCGCTCTCTTCTGCTCGATTTCATGCAAAAGCGGCTGATAGTCCATGACGTCGCCCGCTCTCAGATGCTCTGTGATTTCCATGATGGGTCCGCTCAGAGGGGTGAGCGAGAGGTTGGCGGTGACCCCCTTCAGCCCGTGCGCCGCCTGAAAGCCCGCCTCGTAGTCTCCGGCGGCGACGGTTTCCTGCAGCCTGGCAAAATCGGCGCTGGACGGCACGGTTTTGACCAGGCGGAGATAGAGCGATTCCTTGTTGACGCAGCGCTTCAGCCCCGTCCCGACGTCCGCCCCATAGGCGGTCAGTTTTTCGATAGTCAGCATGGCAGTGTCACTCCTGTCTGTATAAGATGATTGGTTTCGACATATTTCTCAAGCTCGCGTGCAGGCACCGGCTTGGAGAAGTAGTAGCCCTGAATGATGTGAAAGC
>JAILRK010000280.1 GCA_024698225.1 Oscillospiraceae bacterium
GCGATTCTGAACGGAAGTCCCCGGAAAGAAAACACCGCTGCCATGGTGGAGGCGTTCAAGGCCGGTGCAGAGGAAGCCGGCAACGAGGTTTGCGTCCTGCACGTGGGCAGAATGAAAATCGGCGGATGTCTTGGCTGCGAGTACTGCCACGGCAAGGGCGCAGGGCAGTGCATCCAGAAGGACGATATGGGGCAGGTCATTGACGCCTACAAGTGGGCGGACATGGTCGTCTTTGCATCTCCCATCTACTATTCCACCATGACGGCCCAGCTGCATGCCGCAATCCAGCGGGTGTACTGCATCGGGAAGCCGGCGGCGGGCAAGGCCGCTCTGCTGCTGAGCACGGCCTCCGGACAGACCGACGCGGCGGAAGCCTACTTCAAGCAGCTCATCGGCTTCCTGGGCATGGAGAACTGCGGCGTGTGCAAAGTGGTTGGCGAGGACAACAAGAAAGCGGAAAAGATGGCCGAGATTCAGGCCTGGGCCGCGACGATGAAATGAAACCGTTGATTTGAAATTAGTATCAGTATCAAAATCAATACGGAAAAAGAAGCTGAGGGACAGTTCTCTGTCGCCCCGGCTTCTTTTTTCAGGCCATTTTGTTGCAGCCCCTGTTGTGGGCTTATGCGTCCTTCCTGTCCGCGGCGGCGAGGCGTTCGCGCGCCACGGCGAGCATCAGCTTGATGCGGTTTTCCTGGTTCACCCGCGTTGCGCTGGGGTCATAGTCGATGGGCGTGATGTTCGCCTCGGGGTACAGCTCGCGGATTTTGTTGATCATGCCCTTGCCCGCGATGTGGTTGGGCAGGCAGCCGAAGGGCTGGGCGCAGACGATGTTCTCATAGCCCGAACGAATCAGCTCCACCATCTCGGCGGTCAGCAGCCAGCCCTCGCCCATTTTGTCGCCCGTGCCGATGATGCCGCCGGTGAGCGTGCTCAGCTCGCGGAAGGGGAGCGGGGCGTGGAAGCCGTTGTCGCGCAGGGCGGAGATGATGACGTGCTCCATCTGCTCGATGAAGGCGAGCACCCAGTCGGAGATGTGCTTTTCGAAGAACGTGCCGCCGTAGAGCCGCGCCGTCTCCGAGAGGTTGTAGGCGCAGTACTGGATGAAGCCCATCATGCCGGGCAGGTTGACCTCGCAGTCCTGCGAGGCGAGGAAGCGCTCGAGGTCGTTGTTGCCCAGCGGGGAGTACTTGACGTAGATTTCGCCCACGACGCCGACCTTGACCTTCGCCCGGTGCTCCATGGGGATGGCGGCAAACTCCTGCGCGATGCGGGGCATGAGGTGCTTCATCTCGTGCTGGGAATAGCCCTTGCCCTGGCGGATTTCGCTGCAAATCTCATCCAGCCACCGGTTCTGCAGGGCCTCCGCCTCGCCGTGGCGCAGCTCGTAGGGCTCGGTCTGCGCGCGCAGACTCATCAGCAGGTCGCCATAGTACACGGCGGCAAGCAGCATGCGGCAGAAGTGCATGTTCATCGGCAGGCTGCTGTCCTTCTCCAGCCCGGAGAAGTTGAGGCTCAGCACGGGGATGTGCCCCAGGCCCGCGCGCTCGAGCGCCTTGCGCAGCAGGAAGATGTAGTTTGAGGCACGGCAGCCGCCGCCGGTCTGCGTGATAATCAGCGCCGTGTGCTCCAAATCATAGCGCCCGGATTCCAGCGCGTCGAGAAACTGCCCGATGACCAGCAGCGCGGGATAGCAGGTGTCATTGTGGACGTATTTGAGACCCTGCTCCGCAACGTGCGCGCCGCAGTTGCCCAGCAGCTCCACGTGGTAGCCCTCGTGCTCCATCGCGGCGGCGAGGATGCGGAACTGCACCGGCGCCATGTTGGGAATCAGGATTTTATGGGTTGCTTTCATCTCCGGCGTGAACACCGGATGCGTCGTTTCCATGGTTTTGCACTTCCTTTTGTTCCTCCAGCGCGGCAAACAGGCTGCGAAGCCGGATGCGCACGGCGCCGAGGTTGGTGATCTCGTCAATTTTAAGCTGGGTGTATAGCTTCCCGCCCGCGCGGAGAATCTCGCGCGTTTCATCGGTGGTGATGGCGTCCACGCCGCAGCCGAAGGACACCAGCTGCACGAGGTTCATGTCCGGCTGCGTGCAGCAGTAGTTCGCCGCGGCATACAGGCGCGCGTGGTAGGTCCACTGGTTGAGCACGGAGGTTTCAAACGGGCGCACCAGGTGCGAAACCGCGTCCTCCGTCACCACCGCCGCGCCGGAGCGCGTGATGAGCGTGTCGATGCCGTGGTTGACCTCGGGGTCCACGTGGTACGGACGCCCTGCCAGCACGATGATGTGCCGCCCCTCGGCGCGCGCGGCGTCGATGATACGGCGGCCCTCGTCGCGCACCTGCCGCATGTGCCGGGCGTACTCGTCATAGGCGGCGTCGGCGGCGCGGCGGACCTCCCGCAGCGGGATGCCGGGGAAGCAGCGCTCCAGCGCGACGTGGATTTTCTGCGGGAAGTCCTTCGGGCGGTGCAGCCCGACGTAGTCATAGATGAACTTGACCCGCGTCACCTCGGGGCAGTTGCCCGCGATGACCTCGGGATAGTAGGCGACGACGGGGCAGTTGTAGTTGTTCTGTCCCAGCCCCTCGTCGAGGTTGTAGGTCATGCAGGGGTAGAAGATGGCGTCCACACCCATGGCGGCGAGCGCGGCAATGTGCCCGTGCGTCAGCTTGGCGGGGAAGCAGGCGGTGTCGCTGGGGATGGTGCCCTGCCCCTTGAGATACAGCGCGCGGCTGGACATGGGGCTGTGGTACACGGTGAAGCCCAGCTCGGTGAAAAAGCGGTGCCAGAAGGGGAAGAGCTCCCAGAGGTTCAGGCACAGCGGGATGCCGATTTTGCCACGGCTGCCCGGCACGGGCTTGTACGACTGAATCAGCCTGCGCTTGTACTCGTAGAGGTTGCGCTCCTCTCCGCCCGCCTTGCCGGTGACGGGGCGGTCGCAGCGGTTGCCGGAAATCAGCGTTTCGCCGTCGGCAAAGGTGTTGATGGTGAGCTGGCAGTGGTTGCCGCAGCGGTGGCAGGTCTCGCTGCGCGTCTCCTGCCGGAAGGCGTCGAGCGCCGCGGCGTCCAGCAGCGTGCTGCGCTGGCCCGGGCGGGCGTGGCTTCTGCCATAGAGCGCCGCGCCGTAGGCACCCATCAGCCCCGCAATGTCGGGGCGGATGACCTCCACGCCCATCTCCTGCTCAAAGGCGCGCAGCACCGCCTCGTTGTAAAATGTGCCGCCCTGCACGACGATTTTGCGCCCCAGCTCCTCGGGGGAGGAGGCGCGGATGACCTTGTAAATCGCGTTTTTCACGACGCTGATGGACAGCCCCGCGGAGATGTTCTCCACGCTTGCGCCGTCCTTCTGCGCCTGCTTGACGCTGGAGTTCATGAACACGGTGCAGCGGCTGCCCAGGTCGACCGGGCGCTCGGCGAACAGGCCCAGCTTTGCAAAGTCCCGCACGTCGTAGCCCAGCGCCTGCGCAAAGGTCTGCAGAAAGCTGCCGCAGCCGGAGGAGCAGGCCTCGTTGAGGAAGATGTCGCTGATGGCGCCGTCCTCAATTTTGAAGCACTTCATGTCCTGCCCGCCGATGTCGATGATGAAATCCACGTCCGGCAGAAAGTGCTTCGCCGCCGTGAAGTGCGCCACGGTCTCCACCACGCCGAAGTCCGCGTGGAAGGCGTGCTTTGCCAGCTCCTCGCCGTAGCCCGTCGTCGTCACCGAGGCGACGCGCAGCTTCGGGTGCGCCGCGTAGAGCGCGCGGAGCGTCTGGCGGATGAGGGGCACGGGGTTGCCGAGGTTGGGGCGGTAGTCCGTGAACAGCAGCGCCCCCGCCTCGTCGATGACCGTGGTCTTGACCGTGGTGGAGCCGGAGTCGATGCCGATGTGCACGCCGCCGTCATAGTCCGCGGGAAACGCCGCGCGCCCCACCTGTGCGCGCGCATGGCGGGCGCGGAACGCCTCGTAGTCCGCCTGCGAGGCGAACAGCGGCGGCTGGGAGCGGTAGACCTCCGAGGCGCCGCACGCGTGCAGCCGCTCCGCCACGGCGTTGAGGTCAAATGCCTCGTCCGAGTAGTACGCCGCGCCCAGCGCGACGAACAGCAGACTGTGCGCCGGGCAGACGCCGTGCACACCCAGCGTGCTGTCAAAGCGCGCGCGCAGGCTGTGGTTGAAGCTCAGCGGTCCGCCGAGATACAGCGTGTTCCCGCGGATGGGCCGCCCCTGCGCAAGCCCCGCAATGGTCTGGTTGACCACCGCCTGATAGATGCTCGCGGCGATGTCCTCGGCGCGTGCGCCCTGGTTGATGAGGGGCTGCACGTCGCTCTTGGCGAACACGCCGCAGCGCGAGGCGATGGTGTAGGTTTTCTCCGCGCGGGCGGCGGCGGCGTCCATCTCGTCGGCGGTGAATTTCAGCAGCGTCGCCATCTGGTCGATGAATGCGCCGGTCCCGCCGGCGCAGGAGCCGTTCATGCGCACCTCCATGCCGCCGGTGAGAAAGAGAATCTTCGCGTCCTCGCCGCCCAGTTCGATGATGACGTCCGTCCCGGGCGCGAGGCGGTTTGCCGCCACGCGGGTGGCGAACACCTCCTGCACGAAGGGAACGCCCGCGCTCTCCGCCATGCCCATGCCTGCGGAGCCCGAAATGGCGAACACCGCGCGCCCCTGCGGGACGTAGTCCGCCGCCACGCGGCGCAGCAGCTCCTCCGTCTTGTCCACGATGTGGCTGAGATGGCGCTCGTAGGTGCTGTATATGATGTTGTCCGCGTCGTCCAGCACCACGCACTTAATCGTGGTGGAGCCGACGTCCAAGCCGACCTTCAAGGGAAGTACCTCCAAATGCTGTAATGAGTTAAGGTATATCATACACGGTTTTTTCCCCCGGGGCAATCGGCAACACCGTTAAAAAACTGTAAATCTTTTCGTGCGCCTCCCGTCAGCGGGGACGACAACAGCGCGGAGGCCTCGCCTCCGCGCTGTGGGACTGCCCCGTTCGGCAGTTATTGCATTTGCATCAGGTTGCGGTGGGACACCATGCCGACGCAGCGCCCGGCCTCGTCGAGCACGGGGAAGTAGCGGTGCCGCACGCCGCTGACGGCGCGTGCCGCCTCGGCCACCGGCGTGTCCAGCCGGAACGAGAGAATGTCGCCCCGGTACATGTAACGGCGCACCGGCGCCGCCTGCGCGATGATCTGCCCTGTGGCGTAGACGTTGTGCGGCGTGCTGACGACGAGGCAGCGGCGCTCCTCCGCCACGCGCAGGATGATGCGCGAGACCTCCACGCCCGTGCAGACCACAAGGCAGCCCGCCTCCGCCTCGATGGCGGTGAGCTGACCCTCGCTGCGGTTGCTCACGATGACGATGTCGCCGCGGTGGATGGCGTGCTCCATCTGCTCGGCGCTGCCCGCGCCGATGACAATGCGGCCCTCCACTGTTTTGCCCGCGCTCTCGCCCGCGAGCAACGCACCGTCAAGCGTGTCCACAACGTTGTCGTAGGGCGTTTCCGCCTTGGCGAGCGCGTAGTTGTCCAGCCCGTCCAGGTTGGCGGTGGACACGTCCGTGAGCGTGATGAGCCCCTCCAGCGCGCCTGCGTCGTCGGTGACGCAGAGCGTGGTGGTGTTCTCGGCGAGCATCGTCTGCCACGCCCGCCGCAGGCTCTGCGCCGCGCTGATGTTCGGCGGGCGGCGCAGCGCTATGTCGCGCAGCGTCATCAGCTCTTGCTCCCAATCAGGTCGCTCGAGCGGCCGGCGCGCAGCACGTAGCTCTCAAGGTTGTGGTCCAGCAGGTCGCGCAGGCGGCGGGACAGCGCCATCACCTTCACGACGTCCACGCCGGTCTCCACGCCCATCTCGTCGCACATGTGAATCACGTCTTCGCTGGAGATGTTGCCCGCCGCACCCGGCACAAAGGGGCAGCCGCCCAGCCCGCCAAACGAGCTGTCGAACTGCGTCATGCCGACCTCCATCGCCGCGAGGATGTTTGCCATCGCCATGCCGCGGGTGTTGTGGAAGTGCAGCCACCAGCTGGCCTCGGGGTACTTCTCCTGCACGTGGGCGCACAGCTCGCTGACCTGGTTGGGCACCGCCATGCCCGAGGCGTCAGAGAGGCTGATTTCCCGGATGCCGACCTTGAGGTATGCCTCAATGATGGCGTCCACATCCTCCACGGGCGTGCGGCCCTCCCAGGGGGAGGCGAAGGGCATGGAGATGGAGCCGGAGATGGCGATGCCGTTGGCGCTTGCCGCCTCCACGCAGCCGGCGAAGCCTGCCACGCTCTGCTCGGGGGTCATGTTCAGGTTCTTGAGGTTGTGCATGCGGCTGGCGGAGACGTTGAGCTTGACCTTCTTGCAGCCGCAGTCCACGGCGCGCTGCACGCCGCGCAGGTTGGGAATGAGCGCGCGCAGCTCCACGCCGGGCACCGCGCCGATGCGCCGGTAGACCTCGTCGGTGTCCGCCATCTGCGGCACCGCCTTCGGGTGCATGAACGAGCCGACCTCGATGACGCGATAGCCCGCGTCAATCAGCCCGCGCAGCAGCTCCACCTTTTCGTCGGTGGAGAGCAGGGTTTTCTCGTTTTGCAGGCCGTCGCGCAGACCGACCTCGCACAGGGTAACGGAAGAGGGTAGTTTCATTATGGCACAGCGCCCCTTTCTTAAATTCTTTTCTCTTCTATTTTACAGGCTGCGGCGCGCTGTGCAAATACAATTATTCAATCGAGTCATAGAGGGCTTCTTTGCAGCGCTTCGCTGCCCTCACTCCGTCAGGCGGTAGTGCTCCACGACGTAGCTGCGCACGCGCTTGACCGCGGGGGAGAGAGGGCGGTTGCGCAGCCAGGAAAAATAGACCGTGCGCGAGAACTCGCCGTCGGGGTCGCGGATGGGCAGCACGACGACCTTGTCGTTGCTCATCGCCGGGACCTTCGGCAAAATGGACACGCAGAAGCCAAGCGAGACGTACTGCAGCGCCGCGTTGCACTCGTGCACGACGAACACGGCGTTGGGCGAGCGCTTGCTGCCGTAGTGCAGGAAGATGCGGTCCACCGTGGTGCGCAGGGAGCTCGCCTGGTCGAGCATCGCCATCGGCTCGTCGGCAAAGTCCTCGAAGGAGACCTCGCTGTACCCGGCAAGCCGGTGCCCCTGCGGCACGGCGAGGTAGAGCCGCTGCTGCATCACGGGCACGGACTCCACCCACTCGTCGCGGTGCATGCAGAACGCGAGGTCGAGACTGCCGCTTTTGAGCAGGCGCAGCGTGTCGGCGGAGGATGCCTCCGAAAACTGGAAGCGCAGCTTCTTGTTCTCCTCCATGCCGTAGAGCGCCTCCACCACCTTCGGGATGAAGGACGCCGAAATCGAATGGAAGTAGCCCATCTTCACCACCTGATACGCGGCGTCCGCCATCTGGCGCACGGCCTGCGTCCCGTCGGACAGGGTGGCAAGCGCCGTTTCCACGTAGGGCAGAAACTGCTCGCCGTACATCGTCAGGCTGACGCGGCGGTCCTCCTTGACAAAGAGCTTTACGTTCAGCTCCTTCTCCAGCTCGCCGATGGCATAGCTCAGGCTGGGCTGCGCAATGTGCAGCGCCTCCGCCGCCCGCGTGTAGTGCAGCACATGGGCAAGGGTCTGAAAATACTGCAGCTGAGAAAGCGTCATCTCAGGCACCCTCCTTAGTTTAGTATCGGAATGAAATCAACGGATACGGACAGTATACCGCGGTTTTCGCACAATCGCAAGAGGCATCATAGACAGATTCTATCATTTCACAAAAACGGAGAATGGACGGGGCGCACCGTGCCTCGTCCCGCCTGCGGGCAGGGAGAGGGAATCGGGCCTTTGTTTTTTGTCTGCTTTTTCCGTTGACGGAACCCGCTCTTGGTCGTATAATGACTTAGTTTACAATAAGGAGATATGCACCTATGTGGATTGCGGACGGATGGAAGGACTATGAGCTGCTGGATTGCGGCGGGGGAGAAAAGCTGGAGCGCTGGGGAAAGCAGCTTCTCGTGCGTCCGGACCCGCAGGCCATCTGGGAGTCGAAGCGGGAGAACCCCGGCTGGCGCAGGGCGCAGGGGCGCTATTTCCGCTCCGCCGCCGGCGGCGGGCACTGGGAGAAGGAAAAGCTGCCCGAGCAGTGGTCCGTCCGCTATCGGGACCTGACCTTCAACGTCAAGCCCATGAACTTCAAGCACACGGGACTCTTCCCCGAGCAGGCGGTCAACTGGGACTTTGCCCGCGAGAAAATCAAAGCGGCAGGACGCCCCGTCCGCGTGCTCAACCTCTTTGCCCACACCGGCGGCGCGACGGTTGCCTGCGCTGCCGCGGGCGCGCAGGTCTGCCACGTGGACGCGGCGAAGGGCATGGTGTCCTGGGCGCGGGAAAACGCCCGCGCCAGCGGACTGGAGGACGCGCCGATTCGCTGGATCATCGACGACTGCGGCAAGTTTGTCGAGCGCGAGCTGCGCCGCGGCAAGCGCTACGACGCCGTCATCCTCGACCCGCCCAGCTACGGGCGCGGGCCGGGCGGCGAGGTCTGGAAGCTGGAGGACAACCTGTTCCCCTTCCTCAAGCTCTGCGCGCAGCTGCTCTCCGACAAGCCCCTGTTCGTGATTCTCAACTCCTATACCACCGGGCTTGCGCCCTCGGTGCTCGGCTATATGCTCCATCTGCTGGTGGCGGAGCGGTACGGCGGCAGGGTGACCTGGGACGAGCTGGGTCTGCCCGTGCGCGAGACCGGGCTTGCGCTGCCCTGCGGCGCCACCGGACGCTGGTGCGCCGAATAACGCCCGGCACAGTGCCGGGTGAAACAGAAGGATTACAATTATGTCAAAGATATTCCAAACCGACAACCTGACCTATACCTATCCGGGCGACGAGGAGATGCCGCCGACGGTGGCGCTGGACGGCGTGACGCTGGACATCGAGCGCGGGAGCTTTGTCGTGGTGCTGGGTCACAACGGCAGCGGGAAATCCACCCTTGCCAAGACCTTCAACGCCGTGCTGCTGCCGAGCGGCGGCACGGTGTACGTGGACGGCATGGACACCGCGGACGAGGCGCTGCTGCTGGAGATTCGCCGCCGCATCGGCATGGTCTTTCAGAACCCGGACAACCAGATTGTCGCCAACGTGGTCGAGGAGGACGTGGCGTTTGCGCCCGAGAACCTCGGCGTGCCGACGGAGGAGATTCGCCGGCGCGTGGACGATGCGCTGGAGGCGGTGGGCATGACGGAGTTCACGCTCCACGCGCCGCATCTGCTCTCCGGCGGACAGAAGCAGCGCATCGCCATCGCGGGCGTGCTCGCCATGCTGCCGGAGTGCATCGTGCTGGACGAGGCGACGGCGATGCTCGACCCGATGGGGCGGCGCGAGGTGCTCAACGTCATAGAGGGCCTGCACCGCGAGAAAAACATCACGGTGGTGCTCATCACGCACCACATGAACGAAGCGCAGCACGCTGACCGCGTGGTCGTGATGAACGACGGGCACCTGGTCATGGACGGCACGCCCAAAGCGGTGTTTGCCCGTGCCCGGGAGCTCCGGGACATCGGGCTTGCGGTGCCGGACACCGTGGCGCTGCTGCGCGAGCTGAAGGCGGCGGGGATGGACGTGCCCGTCGACGCGATTACCGTGGGCGACTGCGCGGACGCAATCGTGCGGGCGTTTTCCGGCAGCACATCGGCCGCGGGGCAGCCGAAATCACGTTGAAAAAGAGGACGATACGTTGGAAGACATCATTCAGGTTGAGAACCTTACCCATACCTATGGGATTGGGACGCCGTTTGAACGAAGCGCCGTCAAGAATATGTCCCTGTCCGTGCGCCGGGGCGAGCTGCTGGGGCTGATTGGGCACACGGGCAGCGGCAAGTCCACACTGATTCAGCACCTCAACGGACTGCTCAAGCCCACGAGCGGGCGCGTCCTGCTCGACGGGCGGGACATCTGGGCGGAGCCGAAGAAAATCCGCGACGTGCGCTTTCGCGTGGGGCTGGTGTTCCAGTACCCGGAGTACCAGCTCTTTGAGGAGACCGTCTACAAGGACATCTCCTTCGGCCCGAAGAACAAGGGCCTCACGGGCGACGCGCTGGACCGGCGCGTGCGCGAGTCCGCCCGCTTTGCCGGGCTGGATGAGGACAAGCTGGGCAAGTCGCCCTTCGCGCTCTCCGGCGGGCAGAAGCGCCGCGTCGCCATCGCGGGCGTCATTGCCATGGAGCCGGAGGTGCTGGTGCTCGACGAGCCCGGCGCCGGGCTGGACCCCCGCGGACGCGAGGAGCTGCTTGAGCACATCCGCGCCTATCACACCGAGCGCGGCAACACCGTCGTGCTCGTGAGCCACAGCATGGAGGAGGTCGCCCGCTATGCCGACCGCATCGTGGTCCTCTCCCACGGCAGCACGCTCATGAGCGGCACGCCGCGGGAGGTGTTCGCGCGCGGCAGCGAGCTCACGCGCGCGGGACTGGACGTGCCGCAGGCAACGCGCATCGCCATGGAGCTGCGCAAGCGCGGCATGGACGTCGACCCCGCGGTCTACACCGTGGAGGAGCTGCGCGACGCGCTGCTCGCCATGCGGAAGGGGGGTGCGCGCTGATGCTCAAGGACATCACGCTGGGCCAGTATTTTCCGGGCACGACGCTGGCGCACCGGCTGGACCCGCGCACGAAAATTCTGGCGGTCGTGTGCTACATCGTCGCCATTTTCAACTGTCACTCCGCCTGGGCGTACGGGCTGATGGTGCTCACGCTGGTCGTGTCGGCGCGGGTGTCGAAGGTCAGCGCGAAGGCGCTGCTGCGCGGCCTCAAGCCCGTGCTGTTCATCATCGCGTTTACGGCGGTGCTGAACCTGTTTTACACCCCCGGGACGACGCTTTGGCGCTGGGGCGTGCTGAACGTCACGCACGAGGGCGTCGTGATGGCGGCGTCCATGATTGCGCGCATTGCGCTGCTCATCACGGGCACCTTCCTGCTCACCTATACCACCAGCCCCATCCAGCTCACGGACGGGCTGGAGAACCTGATGGGCCCGCTCAAGCGCCTGCACGCGCCGGTGCACGAGCTGGCGATGATGATGTCCATCGCGCTGCGCTTCATCCCCACGCTCATCGAGGAGACGGACAAAATCATGTCGGCGCAGAAGGCGCGCGGCGCGGACTTCGAGTCCGGCGGGCTGGTGCAGCGCGCCAAGGCGCTTATCCCGCTGCTGGTGCCGCTGTTCATCAGCGCGTTCCGCCGCGCCGACGAGCTGGCGACGGCGATGGAGTGCCGCTGCTACCACGGCGGCGAGGGGCGCACCAAGCTGCACGTGCTGCACTATCAGACGCGGGACTATGCCGTGCTGGCGTTCTATCTGGCGCTGGCGGTCGGCGTCATCGTGCTGGACTGAGCGCGGGACGCACGACTACGACGGGAGCAACGAATGAGAAACATTGCCTTGAAGCTGATGTACAACGGCAGCGCCTACCACGGCTGGCAGGTGCAGAAAAACGCCGTCAGCGTCTGCGAGACGCTGCAAAAGGCGCTCTCCGGCGTCTGCGGCGGCAGCGTGAAGCTCACCGGCTGCGGGCGCACCGACGCGGGCGTCCATGCCGAGCACTACATCGCGAACTTCCGCACGGACGCCCGCATCCCCATCGAGCGCCTGCCCTTTGCCGTCAACACCCACACGCCGGAGGACATCGTCGTGCGCGAGGCGTTCGAGGTCGCGGAGGACTTCAACGCCATCGGCTCGTGCCTGCGCAAGGAGTACACCTACCGCATCTACAACTCACGCATCAAGAACCCTTTTTATGTAAACCGGGCGTTTTTTTATCCCAAGCATCTGGACGAGGCGGTTATGGACCGCGCGGCGCGCGCCTTTGAGGGCACGCACGACTTCCGCGCCGTGCGCAGCGTGGGCACCGAGACGCGCACGACGGTGCGCACGGTGTACTACTGCCGGGTCGCGCGCAGCGGCGAGCTGCTGGAGCTCAAGGTCTGCGCAAACGGCTTTTTATACAACATGGTGCGCGCCATCACGGGCACCGTGCTCTATGCGGCGGAGGGGAAGCTGACGGCGGAGGACATCCCGCGCATCCTCGCCTCCGGCAACCGCACGCTGGCGGGACCTACGGTGCCGCCCGGCGGACTGTATCTGACAAAACTATGGTATGAGGATGAACGGCTCAATGGCTGAGAGCAACAATGCAATCGAACAGGAGATTCGCGAGGAGATGCGCCGTGCCAGGCACGCGCCGAAGCGCAAAGAAAAGCGCGCCTCGCCGTGGCTTTTCGTGCTGCTGGTGCTGCTGCTGGCGGCACTGGGCGCAGCGCTCTACGCGGCAAAAAACGGGCTCACCGACGCGGACGGTCTGCGCAGCCTGTTTTCCTACAGCAAGACGGAGTCCTCCGCCGACGGCAAGGCGGAGCTGTTCCGCTACGACAGCGACCGCAGCGCCTCCTATGAGACGCTGGGCAAAAGCCTGCTCATCGTCTCCACGACCCGCGTGCAGCTGTTGGACGCCGCGGGGACGGAGCTCTGGGCGGAGACGGTCAGCTTTGCGCATCCCGCCATCGCCACCGGCGGGAAGAACGCCGCCGTCTACGACGTGGGCGGGAAAAAGCTCTATCTGCTCGGCGAGAGCGGCCTTTTGCGCGACATGAGCGACGAGACGGAAAACGGCATTCTCTCCGCGACGCTCAACGCCTCGGACTATCTGGCGCTGACCACGCTCAAAAGCGGCTACCGCACGGCGGTGACCGCCTATACGCCCGAGGGCAAGCGCGTGTTTACCTTCAACTCCTCCGAGCGCTATCTCACCGAGGCGCGGGTGCTGAGCGACAACCGCGCGCTTGCGGCGGTGTCGCTGGGCGAGGCGGACGGCGTGTTTGCCAGCACGCTGACCTTCTACGCCTTCGACCGGGAGGACGCCCTGCGGGAGACGACCTTCAGCGGCGAGATGGCGCTGCGCCTGGACAGCGTGGGCGGCAGCCTTGCGGTGCTGGAGGACAGCCGCGTGACGCTGTTTCTGCCGGACGGCTCGCTCGCCGGCAGCCTGGGCTATCCCTATCCGTATCTGCGCGACGTGGCGTTCGGCGGGGACGGCTTCGCGGCGCTGCTGCTCTCGCGCTACCGCTCCGGCAGCGCGCTGCGGCTCGTCACCTTTGACGCATCGGGCGAGACACTGGGCACGCTGGACGAGCAGCGCGAGATTGTGGACGTCTCCGTGGCGGGCAGCTACGTCGCCGTGCTCTACAGCGACAGCCTGACGGTTTACAATGCGGACCTTTCGGTGCATCATACGCTGGAGGACACGGAATTTGCGCGCCGCGTCTCCATGCGCGCCGACGGGTCGGTGCTGCTGCTGGGTACGTCGCGCGCCTGGCTCTGCAGCCCCGGCTGAGCGTCTGCGCGCGCGCCGGGAATTGTGAACGAACCGTAAATATCCTGTGAGGACACAGAATTTAGCTTGAAAAAGGAAGCGGAAGAATGGATAATGCATTTATTGCCGACGCCGTCATCGTTTTGATTCTGGCGGCGGGCGCGCTGATTGGCGCGAAGCGCGGCCTCATCAAAAGCCTGATGGGCGTGTTCGTGGTCGTGGGCGCGCTGGTTGGCGCGGTGACGCTGGCGGACATGCTGACCGACCCGCTCACCGACGCGCTGTCTGCGCGCATTGAGAACGACCTTGTCAGCAGCTTTTCCGACGCGCTGGGCAGCCGCGAGGAGGGCGTGGACAACGCCTCGGAGGAAAACCTCGCCAAGCAGCTTGAGCGCTTCGGCATCTCGCGGGAGACGCTCGACGAGCTGCTGGACGGCGTTGTCGACGTGATTCACGGCATGAAGACCCTTGCGGACGAAACCGCGACGGAGCGCTTCCGCAGTGCGGTCGGCTCCGGCGTGCGTTCGACCGTGCGCAGCGTGGTGCACTCGGCGCTGGTGCTGGGCGGCTTTCTGCTGCTGACGGTGGTGCTGGGCCTGTTTGCCCGTTTGCTGGACCGCGTGTTTGACCTGCCGCTGCTGGATTTGACCAACAGCGTCGGCGGCGCAATGATGGGCCTGCTGGAGGCGGGGGCAACGGTGTTCGTGCTGCTCTTCTTCGCCTCGCACTTTGGCGTGACCGCCATCATGGACTGCGCGGAGGGCTCGCGCCTGATGCCGTATTTCCTGCTGCGCAAGAGCGTCTGGATTCTGCCGGCCGTGGAGAGCGCCGCCGGAAGCGCAGCATTGGGGTTGCCGTGACGCCGCAGGCGCAGCGGCACGGAGCGCAACGATATCTGAGCTGCCCTCGGGCAGTTTACGTAAACCAACGGAGGTTTTGACACTATGCAGCCACAACTTTGTTCCAAATGTAAGAAAAACGTCGCCGTGGTGTTTCTCACCCGCATGGAAAACGGAAAGAGCATCAACGAGGGCCTGTGCCTGAGCTGCGCCAAGAAGCTCGGGCTGCCGCAGGTCGACGAGGTGATGCGCCGCATGGGCATTACGGACGAGGACCTCGACGCCATTTCCAACGAGATGCTCGGCGCATTCGGCGGCGCGGAGAACCTTGAAAATATCGACGACGCCGACATCGACGAGGAGGAGGGCAAGACCGCGACCTTCCCCTTCCTCAACCGCCTTTTCGGCGGCGCGCAGCCTGCCGCGGGCGCGGAGGGCGGCGAGACCGGCGAGAGCCAGCCGCAGCGCTCCGCCCGCAGCGAGAAAAAGGCGGAGAAAAAGCACAAATTCCTTGACAACTACTGCATCAACCTCTCCGAGCGCGCCCGCAGGGGCGAGCTGGACGCGGTCATCGGCCGCGCCGAGGAGATTGAACGCGTGGTGCAGATTCTCAACCGCCGCCAGAAGAACAACCCCTGCCTCATCGGCGAGCCGGGCGTCGGCAAGACCGCCATCGCCGAGGGGCTGGCGCAGCGCATCGCCGCAGGCGAGGTGCCGTTCAAGCTGCGCGGCAAGGAGGTCTATCTGCTTGACCTCACCGCGCTCGTGGCGGGCACGCAGTTCCGCGGTCAGTTTGAAAGCCGCATGAAGGGGCTCATCGAGGAGATTCGGAAGACCGGCAACGTCATCCTCGTCATTGACGAGGTGCACAACATCGTCGGCGCGGGCGATGCCGAGGGCAGTATGAACGCCGCCAACATCCTCAAGCCCGCGCTCTCCCGCGGCGAGATTCAGGTCATCGGCGCGACCACCTTCTCCGAGTATCGCAAGCACATCGAAAAGGACACCGCGCTCGAGCGCCGCTTCCAGCCCGTCATCGTCAACGAGCCGAACGAGGCGGACACCATCCTCATTCTCAAGGGCATCGCCCACTATTACGAGACCTTCCACGGCGTGAAGATTCCCGACGGCATTCTGCGCCAGGCGGTGCTGCTGTCCGAGCGCTACATCACCGACCGCTTCCTGCCGGACAAGGCAATCGACCTGATTGACGAGGCGTGCTCCGACCTCAACCTGCACGACAGCAACATCAACCGCCGCATGGAGCTGCGCCGCGAGCTGGACGACCTGCAAAAGGAGCGCGAGCTGCTTGAGAGCGACACCGAGCACACGGACTATGAGCGCCTTGCCGAAATCCGCAGCCGCGAGCTGCAGCTGAGCGCCGAGTTTGACGCGCTGTGCAAGGACGGCGACCCGACGCTGTCGATGGACAACCTTGCCCGTGTCATCGAGCTGTGGACGAAGATTCCCGCCAGCCGCATCCGCGAGGACGAGTTCAAGCGCCTCAGCGAGCTGGACGCGCGGCTGCGCGAGCACGTCGTCGGGCAGGATGAGGCAATCGAGGCGGTCTCCGCCGCCATCCGCCGCAGCCGCGTCGGCATCTCGCCGAAGCACAAGCCGGTCTCCTTCATCTTCGTCGGTCCCACCGGCGTCGGCAAGACGGAGCTGGTCAAGCAGCTGGCGCAGGACCTGTTCAACTCGCCCGATTCGCTCATCCGCCTCGATATGTCCGAGTTCATGGAAAAGCACTCCGTCTCGCGCATCGTCGGCTCGCCCCCGGGCTACGTCGGCTATGACGAGGCGGGTCAGCTCACCGAGAAAATCCGCCGCAAGCCCTACGCCGTCATTCTCTTCGACGAGATTGAAAAGGCGCATCCCGACGTGATGAACATCCTGCTGCAGATTCTCGACGACGGCGAGATTACCGACGCGCACGGCAGGAAGGTCAACTTTGAGAACACCGTCATCGTCATGACCTCCAATGCCGGCAGCGAGCGCAAGGGCGGCACCCTCGGCTTCGGCATGACGATGAACGAGCAGAACAAGGAGCGCGCGCTCAAGGCGCTGGGCGAATTCCTGCGCCCCGAGTTTATCAACCGTGTGGATGAGATTATCTGCTTCAACCGCCTTGACGAGGCGAATTTCGGCGCCATCGCCCGCATCATGCTCGACGAGCTGCGCGACAGCCTGCGCGAGAAGGGGCTGACGTTTGCCTACGACGACGCGGTGGTGGACTACCTCGTGGAGAAGTCCTACTCCATGACCTACGGCGCGCGCAATCTGCGCCGCACCATTCAGAAGGAGCTGGAGGACGTCATGGCGGCGCGCATCATCGACTCCTATGAAAACCCCATCACACAGCTCAGGGCGGTGATGCAGGACGGCAAGCTGACGCTGCTCACGCTGTAAGGGGAGGCGCGGTATGGAGTTGTTTCGCAAAAACATTGAGAAGCGCTGTGCCTACTGCGTGCACGGCAGCCGCATCAACGATGCGCAGGTCGCCTGCACGCACAAGGGCATCGTGGACGCGGCAGGCCAATGCCACCGCTTTGTGTACGACCCGCTGCGCCGTATGCCGCCGCGTCCCGCGGCGCTGAAGACCGAGCGGTACAGCGAGGAGGACTTTACGCTATAGGCAACGGAGGGAAAGGAGAATTCCATGGAGATCAAACGGGTATACGCGCTCTATTTCAGTCCGGCGGGGAAGACCCGCGCCCTGACGACCACGCTGGCAACGGCGCTGGCGGAGAGCTTCGGCGCGCCGATGGAGGTGCGTGACATCACGCTTCCCGCCGCGCGGGAGGAGGGACAGACCTTCACCGCGGGTGACCTTGTCGTCTGCGGCAGCCCGACCTACGCGGGCAAGCTGCCGAACAAGCTGCTGCCCTACTGGAAGGAGCGGCTCACAGGCGGCGGCGCGCTCGCCGTGGCGCTGGTGAGCTTCGGCAACCGCGCCTTTGACAACTCGCTCGCGGAGCTGTGCGCCTGCCTCGGCGGGGACGGATTCCATGTCGTCGGCGCGGGTGCGTTCGCCTGCCGCCACGTGTTCTCCGATACGCTGGCGGCGCAGCGCCCCGACCATGACGATTACGCCGCGCTTGCCAAGCTCGGCGCCGCCGTTGCCACGCGCATCGCCAAGGCGAACGAGCCGCCCGCCGCGCCCGAGGTGCCGGGCGACGCCGCTGCGCCGTACTACGTCCCCAAGGGGCTTGACGGCGCGCCGAAGGTCTTCCTCAAGGCGAAGCCGAAGACCTCGGCGGACTGCATCGGCTGCGGCGTCTGCGTGGCCTCATGTCCGATGGGGTCGATTGACCCCGCCGACGTGACCAGTGTGCCGGGCCTGTGCATCAAGTGCCACGCCTGCGTGCGCGCCTGCCCGATGGGCGCGAAGTACTTTGACGACCCCGCCTTCCTCTCCCACAAGGCGATGCTCGAACGCGACTTCCAGCGCCGCGCCGAAACACAATGGTTTGTCTGAACGGTCTTAGACCGCCCGAAAGAGCCGCCTGCATCCGCGGGCGGCTCTTTCGGGCTTGACAAATACCCGGTGGGGGTATATTATGCGTAGGACAGCAAGGGAATCCTACGGAAGTATCGGGAGGCGAAGCGCATGGATGGCAAGGAAACCGGATGCCCGCACTGCAAAATGACCGAGCGCTCGGCGGAGGAGCAGAAAAAGCTGATTCACCGCCTCAACCGCATTGAAGGACAGATTCGCGGTCTGCGCGGCATGATTGAGCGGGACGCCTACTGCGCGGACGTGCTCACACAGTCT
>JAILRK010000032.1 GCA_024698225.1 Oscillospiraceae bacterium
GTCTGCCGAAAAAACTGCGTGAAAGGGGAGGTGCGCCGTGGACAACAGCCTTCTGCTGCATCTGGTGCTGAACGTGGGCCTGCTGTTTTTCGGCGCTGCGGCGCTGACCGAGCTGCGCCCGCTGCGCCACATCCTGCAGCGTCGGGAGCGCTCGGTCGCCAATCAGCTCTCCATGGGGCTGATTTTCGGTCTGCTTTCCGTCGGCTGCACCTACACCGGGCTGAGCTTTCAGGGGGCGGTGGTCAACACCCGCGTCATCACCACGCTCACCGCCGGACTGGTCGGCGGTCCGCTGGCGGGCGTCCTTGCCGGGGCGCTGAGCGGACTGCACCGCTACCTCTACGACCCGGCGGGCTTTACCTCGCTGGCCTGCGCGCTCGGCACGCTGTGCTTCGGTCTGCTCGGGGCGCTGTGCTGCGGCTGGTTTGCCCGCCGCGCGCACCGTTACACCGCGCTCATTGCGCTGACGGTGGGGGCGGAGCTGCTGCAGTGCCTCCTCATCCTGTTGCTCTCCAAACCGTTTTCCGCCTCGGTTGCGCTCGAGCGCGCCATCCTGTTGCCGAAAATCGCGGTCAACTCCGTCGGCATCGCCGCGTTCCTGACACTGCTGGACCGCCTCAGCCGCGACCTGACCATCGAGCTGGCGGAGCAGCAGGCGCTGGCGCTGCTGATTGCGCAAAAGTGCCTGCCCTATCTGCGCGAGGGCATGGGCAGCCGTGCGGGGCTGCAGAAGGCGGCGGACACCGTGCGCGAGACCCTGCCGGACTTTCAGGTCATGATTACCGACACCGAGACGGTGCTTGCCGCAAGCGGCGTCGAGTGGAGCGGCGCGGAGCTGCCCGCACCCGTCTGCCGCGCGCTGGAGCGCGGCGAGCTGTACGCCGGGCGCTTCGAGCCCCGCCGCAGCGTGACCGTGCACACGGCCATCGCCGCGCCGCTGCGCTGCGAGCAGAGCGTCGTGGGCACGCTGATGCTCATTGCGCCGATGAGCGCGAGCCAGATGCCGGAGGCGGACCGGCGCACCGCCGAAAGCCTGTCGCAGTTCTTCTCCGCCATGCTGGAGCTGGGGGAGCTGGAGCATCAGGTCAAGCTGCGCCAGCAGGCGGAGCTGCGCGCGCTCCAGTCGCAAATCAACCCGCATTTCCTGTTCAACGCGCTCAATACGATCTCCGCGCTGTGCCTTGCGGACCCGGAGCGCGCGCGGGAGATGATTCTCGTGCTGGCGCGCTACTTCCGCCAGACCCTGCTCATCAACGAGCCCTTTGTCACGCTGGAGCAGGAGCTCTCGAACGTCAACAACTATCTGTATCTCACCGAGGCGCGCTTCGAGGACGCGATTCACGTCACCTGGGAGCTGCCGGACGACCTGCAGGCGCTGCGCCTGCCGCCGCTGATTCTCCAGCCCATCGTGGAGAACGCCATCCGCCACGGCTTCGTCGCCGTGGACGACCGCCGCGCGCACATTGCCATCCGGCAGGACGCGACGCGCGCCTACGTCCGCGTGTCCGACCAGGGCAGGGGCTTCCCGCCGGAGGTGCTCCAAAAGCTGCGCGACCCGAACGACCCGTCCTACTCCGGGCTGTTCAACGTGTGCAAGCGGCTGCGCAGCATCTACGGCGGCCTCTGCGAAATCGATATACAAAGCTCTCCGCAGGGCTCAACGGTGGCGTTTTCCGTCCCGCTGGTCCCGCCGCGGAGCCGGGAAGAGGAGGTGTGAGGATGCCCATGCGCATTGCCGTCATTGACGATGAGAAGTACTCCCGCGTGGAGCTGATTCACCAGATTCGTTCCGTCCTGCCGGAGGCGGAGGTGGTCGAGGCGGGCAACGGCGCACAGGCGCTCGGCCTGCTCGAGCGCGACCGCTTCGACCTGCTGTTCATCGACGTCCACCTCGGGGACCTCGAGGGCACGACCGTGGCAGCGCTGGCGCGCAAGCTGATGCCCAAGGCAGCCGTCGTGTTTGCCACCGCCTATTCCGAGTACGCGGTCAAGGCCTTTGAGCTGCGCGCCCACGACTATATCCTCAAGCCCTTTGACCCCGAGCGCATCCGCCAGGTGCTCGAGGAGTGCGCCGCCGGCATGCACGGCGCCCCGGCGCAGCCGACGGGGCGCCTCGCCGTGCACAGCAACCGGCACACCATCCTGCTGGACACGGCGGACGTCAGCTACGTCGAAACCGACGGCTCCGGGCGCGGCTGCCTCGTGCACACGCTCGGCGGCGAGGCGTACCCGGACGGCTCGTCCCTTTCGGAGTATGAGGCGCGCCTGAGCGCACAGGGCTTTTTCCGCATCCACAAGTCCTGCCTCGTGCAGCTGCGCCACATTCAGGACATCTTTCCATGGAACGGCAGCAGCTTCGCGCTGCGCGTGCGCGGCTCGTCCGCCGTGCTGCCCATCGGGCGGGACCGCGTGAAGGAGCTGCGCCGCCTGCTGAGCATCTGATACTGATTTCAAATCAAAATGATTG
>JAILRK010000054.1 GCA_024698225.1 Oscillospiraceae bacterium
GTCCCGCCTCGCGCACCATCGAAAAAGACCCGAAATCGAAAGATTTCGGGTCTTTTTTATTTGCCTTTGCAACGATTTGAACGAATCGCGTTGCTTGCCCCCTGCGCGTCCGGGCGATTTCCGGCGCTTTTTTTAACGTCACTCAAGCAGGCTGCCAGAGAGCTTTCCGTGGGGCAGAATTGCCGGAGTCCATCCGTATTGGGAGAGGGGCGTCCGTTGGTTCGCGACGCAAATGAGAGAGTTCGCATTCCGCGTCTATAACCCGCGGAGAGCCTGCTCTATTTCATCTGTTTCCATCCGCGGCTGGAGCTTTCGCAGATAGCGCAGTGCCAATTCACAGTGCTCGCGTTCATCCACAGGCCAAAGGGCTGACAGTATCGGAGGCACACATCCCCTTGCTTCAAGGAATTTGCGAATTTTCCACGTCATATACAGCGTGATTCCCGTCCACCAGTCTGAGCCGATTCGTCTGCTCAGCGTCAGAGCGCATTGAAGACGCTCCGCGGCCTGCTCCACGCAACCGTCCTCCACGTCATAATAGGCGAGATAGGACAGCGCGATTGGATAGGCGCTGTATTCATGGGAACCCGCATAAATCTGGACTGCGTAGCGGAACATGCGCAGTGCCTCGTCCCGCAGCCCGGCCTGCCAGGCTGCGACCCCGTAGTTGGTGTAAAAGACCGCTGCGCCGGGGTAGTAATCCCGGTTTCGATTGTAGTTGATTGCCTGGTCATAGTGGGAGAAGGCGCTGCCGTAGTCGCCCTGCAGGCGGTACGTCTCTGCCATGTAGTTGTAACAACCTGCAATGTGAATCGCGTACTTGCCGTCGACGCAATCCTCCAACGTGCGGAACGTTCTGATGGCCTTGCGGAACGTTTCACGTGCTTCTTCATACTTCCCATGCATCAGCAGCAAGAGCCCGCGGAGACGGAGCAACACGCCATACTCCGGCGTGTCGCTGCTATGAACCAGAGCCGCGCTGTGTTCAATGTGGCGGTGCATCAGTTCCTTATCACAAGTTTGTATCCCATAGTAGACATACTGTCGATGTGCGTTAAGCGCCATCTCGCGACTGCCTGCGTCCATGCTGACCCGGAGCAGTCGTTCCAGCGCCGGGAGCCCCTTGTCATAGAATCCCTCGTGGATGTAATAGCAGCCCTGCGCATGCAACAGCTTTCGCTCCAGCCGATTGAGTTCCTCCTCATCGCTGCCTAAGCAGGATTGCCGCAGGGATGCGAGTTGTGTCTCAAGGTTTCCGTAGTACTCCACCAGCCGATTATCATCCTGCCGCTCCACGGAGACGCGCCCGCCCAGCGTCGGCATCAACTCATAGTATACGCCCGCGTCGCGCTCCAGAGACTCAATCCTGTATTTCAGCGCATGGAGCCGGTCACCTCCCTGTTCATAGTAATAAACCAATTGATCCGGGCTGCACGACTCGTCTTGCTTCTGCTGCAGATATTCCGCCACACGGAGACAAAGCATCCTGCGCGCGGTCACGGTCAGCTTTTCCGAAACGGCGGCCTTGATCCTTTCATGGGCAAAACCATACTCCAACACTCCGCTTTCCGCAGCTTCCGCCAGCAGCTTTTTCTGCGTCAGCTGGCAACATAGATAGGTTTGCTCGATGACGCTCTTTTTCAGAATCGACGAAAGCGCTTCAAAGGGTGCCAAACCGATGAACACCGAAACGAGCTCCAGCACATGCCGTTCGTCCTCCGACAGGGACGCCAAGCGATATCCGATGATATTTTCCATTCCGCTGGCGATTGTGGTCAGCTTTTTTGCATCCTCCAACGAACCAATCACCTGACTCAGCAGCAGTGCGTTCCCGCTGGTGCTTTGGAATATCTTCTCCTCCTGCTCCGCGGAAAGCGTTTGCGGTGCATAAAAGCGAAGATATTGCCGTGCCTCCTCCCGATTGAAGTTTTGCAGTCGGCAACGCTCCAGAATTTTGTCCCGCTCCGCCAGATCCGCAAACTCGATGACGTGCGCGGGCAGAATATCCCGGCAGGTGCAGATAACAGAGATATCGGCGTTCTGTATTCTCCGAAGCAGCATAGAGAGCATTTCCGCGCTGCTCCTGTCAATCCAATGAATATCCTCAAAAATCAACAGAATCGGTATGCGGCGAGATACCGCGGAGAGCAGCATCAGCGCACCCTGTCGCGCCGTTTCATAGTTGAACTGCACGGGGTATCCGAATTCCGACGACGCATCCGCGCCGCTGTCTCGCGGCAGTGCGGGGAACAGGGCGGAGGCAGCCTTGGCGTGCTGTGTCGGGATGGGAATATCGCGAGCCTCAAGTTCCGAAATCAGTTCGAAAAATACGGAGTTCCACGGTGCCAGAAAGCGCTCAGACTCCGTCTGGTAACAGGTACTGCGGCAGATCAGGTAATCGGACAGGTCGTAGCTTTTCAGCACCCAGTCCAAGAGGCAGGTTTTGCCGACACCCGCTTCCCCCTCCAACAGCACGCAACGGCTGTGGGGCGCCCGGCGCGCGCCGTTGCACAGTTCCAGCAGCCGCTTCAGCGCGGCGTCTTTGCCAAGCAGCAGGCATCCGGAACTGTCCGCGGCCTCGTCTACAGAAGCGTTCCACTCGCTCAGTATTCCGTAGTACAGTTCCGTTGTCTCCGACAGCGGAGAAATACCGTATTCATCCGTCAGTGTCTTACAGATTGCCTGGTACAGTTCAATTGCCTTGCGGAACTGGTGCTGTGCGCGGTAGACCCGCATCAGCAGAATGACGTTGTTTTCCTCCGTCCGGTCAGTTTGCATATAGCGCAGGCAGCACTGCTCCGCGGTTTTCAGGTCACCGCGCGCCAGCGCATCCTGCGCCGCGGCAAGCAGGAGGTCAAGGTACTGGGCCTGAAGCTGTCTGCGTTCCTCCTGAATCCAGCTTTCAAAGGCGTCCGCCGAGGGGATGCTCAAGCCCTCCAGCAGGTCCCCGCTGTAAAGCCCAATGGCACCGCTGCTTGAAAAGACCAGCGCGTCGCAGACGACAGAGACCTCCGGGGAGATTGTCAGCGTCGAACGCTGCTGTTCGCAAAACGGGTTCCAGCCCAAGGCTTTGCGGATGGAATAGATTGCGTGGCGGAGATTTTTCAACCCTGTTTCCACCGGAGCGTCGGGCCACAGAAGCTCAGAAAGCCGAATACGGGTCGCCGAGCCTTTGAGGAGGACATAGTAGAGCACGGCGTCCGCTTTTTTGTAAGGCAGCACGATCTCACGGTTGTCAGCAAGGATACGCGGTGTTCCAAAGAGCTTTACGTCCAGTTTCACGGATTCCACCCCCGTACTGAATTCTGCCGGGAATTTGTTTCTATTTTACTCTATTGCATCTTTCCACGCAACAGGAAAAAGGACCGCCTATCAAAAAGGGCGGTCCTTTCCCAGAGAGAAGGATATGATTTTGCGCACGGCGGACGTCTTATGCCTGCGCCTTTTCCTCGGCGGAGGCGTAGTCCTTGTAGTAGTTCATAAAGAGCTTGATGCAGCTGCCTGCCATAGCCACCACCACGAACAGCAGCGGGAACGCGCAGGTGATTGCCAGCAGTTTCGTGGCGTTGATGCCCGTCGTGTTTCCGGTGATACCGGCGACAAGGATATTGATGAACGCCAGCGCCGCCATGACGATACCCCAGAAGATCTTAATCTTCGCGGGCGGTTCCTTGGACGCAACGTCCTCGCCCTCCAGCGTGATGGAGGAGATTGTGGTCGTCATGGAGTCGCAGAGAGTGACCACAGACAGGAAGGCGGTAATCATAAACACAACTGACAGGACCGTGCTCAGCGGCAGGTTGCTGAAGAATGCAAACACAGTCGCCTCGGTACCCATGTTGACCATGGCATCGTGGATGCCGGCGCCGTTGGCCTCCATGTAAATGGCGGAGGAACCGAAAATCGCGAACCACAGCATCCCGAATGCGCCCGGAAGGATGAAGTTGAACAGGGAGAATTCCTTGAGCGTGCGCCCCTGCGCAATTTTTGCGAGGAACATGCCGGTCAGCGGGGTATAGGCAATCATGAAGGACCAGTAGTTGATGGTCCACCAGGTCGGCCACATCGCCGTTTCAGCGCCGTCCACCATCACACCCAGATAGGTGTTCTGGACGATCCAGTTCTGAGCGAAGAAACCGAAGGATTCGGTGCTCATGGCAAGAATTTCCTTGGTCTGTGCACAGAAGAAGACGTAGATCAGCAGCAGGATGTAAATTTTGGCGTTCTTGTCAGACAGCCACCGCACGCCGCGGCTGATGCCGGTGTAGCTGGAGAAGATGAACGTGACCACAATCATTACCGTGATGATGAACCAGTGTATCGCGGTCGGCTTGAAGTTCGCCAGCATACCGATGCCGGAGCCGAGTTGCATGGACGCAACACCGAGGCTTGCGGACACGCCGCCGGCGATGCCGAACACGCACAGCAGGTCGACGATGCTGCCCAGACCGCCATGCACGCGACTGCCCAGCAGCGGATAGAGTCCGGAGGAAACGTTATAGGACTGACCGAGGTTGTACACGCACACGCCGATGAGCATACCGATGGCGCAGTAGTACGCGTACAGCGGCAGACCCCAGTGCATATAGCAGGTGCTCAGCGCATACAGCGCGGACATGCGGGTACCGCCGCCTTCCACCAAGCCGGGAATACCGTCAATAAAGTGAGTGATGGGTTCCGCGATTCCCCAGAACACGATGCCGGTAGCGATACCGCCGCACAGGGAAATGGCAAACCAGTTCCATTTGCTCATGATTGGTTTGGCGTTCGGACCGCCGATACGGATGTTGCCGAGCTTCTTGGAAAACAACACCCATACGCACAGCACAATCAACACAATGGTGATGAGCTGATAGAGCCAGCCGAACCAACCGGCCGCGAAGTTGACAACCGCGTTTTCCGCCGAAGCGAAGGCCTCCGGGATTGCAATACCTAACACGGTCACAATCAGGTAGATCACGCAGAGTGGGATAAACACGCCTTTCCGAATCCGAAATCCATTCTGTTTCTCCATGGGGGTCCCTCCTTAATACATTGTCCCGGCAAAGTGCGCGTATGTACCCGCCGGTTTTGCCATCATAGAGCACCGGCGTTTAATCAGCGTTGAAAAACCGACCTGTTTCAGCTTCTCAAACAGCGGCAATCGTTTTGTCCAACATGCCGTCCGCGAGGAAACGGTACGCCTTATTAATGTCGATGCTGAGGTTGCGGTCATGGTTCAGAAAAGGAACCGTTTCGCGCAGCGCTGCAAACACCGCCCCAGTCACGCGGCCGAGTTTGACCGGACGGCGCAGGTCGATGGCCTGTGCCGCGTGCATGGCCTCAATGCCCAGCATATAACGCAGATTATCTGTAATCTTGAGTGCCTTGTCCGCTGCGAGCGGCAGGTTGCTGGCGTGATCCTCGATGGAGCCGGCCACGGCGATGAAGTCCATGGAGCTGGGGTTCGCCAGCATGCGGTTCTCCGCGTCCAGCATAGTGAAGACCTTCTGGATGGTGCCATAAGCGATGGTCTTGACCTCCGCGGGCGTGAGGAAGCGCGTCAGACCGGTGAACGCCGGGTCTGCCAGGTGGATTAGCCGGTAGCAGATTGCCTTGGACATGTGATTGAGCGCGCCGGCGAGCATCTCCACGCCCAGCGCCAGCGTCGTGGTCTCGAAGTTTTGGCTTACCGAGGTTGTTCCGCTTTCGTAGAGAATGCAGGGGTTGTCGTCTGTGGCGTTGATTTGCAGTTTCAGATAGTGCTCCACGAACGCCAGCGCGTCCAGCACGGAGCCATGCACCGCGCTGGCGCAGCGGAAGCTCAGCGGGTCCTGCAAGGCGCGCTTCGGGTCGGGCTGCTCCAGATAGCTACCACGTAGAAATTCCCGGCACTGCGCCGCGCAGCGCATCTGCCCGCTCAGCCCGCGCGCCGCATTGGGTGCTTCGGACAAGGGCGCAAGGCCGCCGTTGAGACCCTCAAGGCTCATGCAGAACACCGCATTCGCCTCACGGACGAGTTGCCGCACCTCGTACACCAGCCGTGCGGTGACCGCCTCGCCGTGGGCGTTGGACGATACGATGGAGAGACCGTCCTTCGGCCCCAGCGCCGCAGGTGGAATACCCTCCGCAGACATCGCCTCGGTGGCGGGGACAACCTTCCCTTGATACTCCACCTGCCCGGAGCCAATCATGGCAAGACCGATGAGCGACAGCGTGCTGATGTCGCCCTCGCCGATGGAACCGCGCCGCAGTACCCGTGGGTGTATGCCGCGGTTGAGAAAATCGCGGTACATTTCCAGTATTTCCGTAGAGACACCCGTCCGGCCGCACAGCGCAGTGTTGAGCCGAATGCAGAGCATGGTTCGTACCTCCTCCACGCTGCAATACGGCACAATGCCCAGCGAATGGCTGTTGATGAGATTGCGGTTGTAAGTTTCAAAGAAAGCCGGGTCGAATTCCTTGTCCTTGTTCCAGCCGACGCCGCGGTTCAGACCGTAAACCGGTTCCCCTACAGCAGCCATGTCAAAGAGCACCTGCCGCGCTTTCGCCGCCCGTTCCACCGCCTCCGGCGCCAGCGAAACCGGCTTGCGTTCGTATGCCACGCGGTAGAGGTCGTCCAGCGTAAGGCTGCCGCCGTTGAGAACAATTGCATCCATGTTATTTCCCTCCGCAATGATATGGTCTCAGATTGTACCATGATAGCGTGCTTGAGTTGAAAGATAGTTGAATCCGGCAGTTGACGCTTTTTCAACGCGGACTTGCTATGTTATGACAAAATCCTGTCAAAGGGGGTCCTGCCTTGAAAACTGTTGGCGTTACCCGCCCGATTCATGACGCGGCGGGAAAAGCATCCGGCAATACAAAGTATGCCGCGGACGTTATGTTGCCCAACATGGCGCACGTCTGCCTTGTCCACAGCGCCATACCGCACGGATATGTCCGCGCCGTCCACGCGGAAACGGCACTCGCGGTACCCGGCGTGCTGGGGGTCTTCCACTGCTTCAACACCACGCAACGGAAATATAACCGCTATCGCTCCCGCTTCTCGCAGGAGCTTCCTTTGGAGGAGCGCGCCTTTGCGGACTATGTCCGTTTTGTCGGTGACCGCGTTGCCGCTGTCGCCGCCGTCTCTCGGGAGGCCGCCGAGCGGGCGGCCCGGCTGGTGGAGGTGGAATACGAAGAACTGCCTTACGCCGTGGGATTTGACGATGCCTTGGAGGGGAAAAACTGCCTGCAGGGACAGTCCCCGACCATAAAGGAATTCGCTGCGGAGTTCGGAACGCCGCCGGAGGGCGGGTGCGTCGATGTGGAGAGCTTTACGCAGTTTCCGCCAATCCATCATGCCACCATGGAACCACACGCCTGCGTGGCGGACTACGACCCGTACCAGGACCAGCTGGTCATCTACAGCCCGAACCAGTCGGTGCATGGTATCCGCGTGGTGCTCGCCGACTATCTACAGATGCCTTATCACAAGGTGCGCGTGGTCAAAGCCACCATGGGCGGCTCCTTCGGCGCAAAGCAGGAGTGGTTCACCGAACCCGTTGCCGCGCTGATCGCAAAGCAGCTCTGCCGCCCTGTCAAGCTGGTGTACAGCCGCGCAGAGGCGATGACCTGCGCCGTTGTCCGTGGCGCGGTGCGCGCGTCCGTCCACGGGAAGTATGCGCCGAACGGGACGCTCCGCTCGCTGGACGTGGATTTGGTGCTGGACGCCGGCGCCTACGTCGGCAACGCCTGCGACTACATTGCCTCGATCTACGGCAAGCTTTTCCGCTGCTATCGGATGGAGCATGTGCGCTACCGCGCCCGCGTCATCAGCTCCAACACGCCGGTCTCCGGTGCATATCGCGGCTGGTCCGCCCCGGAGGCGGCGCTGTTCACCGAGCGGAACCTGGACGCTGCCGCCGCAAAGCTGGGTATGGACCGAATTGACCTGCGACTGAAAAATACGCTGATGCCAGAAGACATCGACCGCAAGTCGTCTCTCCCCGTGGAGGACATCCGCATTCACGAGGCGCTGCTCCGTGGGCGCGAGTTGTTCTTCTGGGACAGGCTGTGCGAGGAGGACGCGGTGTTCAACGCGTCCAACAACCGTTATCGCCGCGGTATAGGCGTCGCCTGCGGCGGACACGGCAATACCTACTATCCGCGCCACGGCGATTTTGGCGAAGGGCGCGCCTTTCTGAACGAGGACGGCACGGTGCAACTTGTCCTCACCGTTCATGACCACGGCTGCGGCACCGTCACGGCAATGAAAATGATTGCCGCGGAGGTGCTGGATATGCCGGATGGAGACATCTACCTCGGTGAGGGCGACACAGCTGTCACGCCTGTTGACTTCGGCTGCTTTGCCAGCCGCACCACTTTCGTGTTGGGACGCACGATTCACGACAGTGCCCTTGCCCTGCGGGACACGATTCTGGACCGGGCGTCAGAACTGTTTGACCTGCCGCGTCAGGACCTCTACGTGGAAAACGCCGCCGTGCGCAGCAAGAGCGAACCGGGCGTTTGCATCTCCTACCGCGAGGTGGCGCAGACCACCATGCTGAAGCGGCGCAGGAATATCACTGCGGCGGCACAGTTCGCCAACGTCACCAACCCCGGCGTTACCGGCGCCCATTTTACTCACGTTGAGGTGGACACATGGACAGGATTCACGCGGGTTCTGGATTATCTCGCCGTTCACGACATTGGGCAACCCATCAATCCGGGCATGTGCATCGCGCAGATTCAAGGGGCGGCGCAGATGGGTTGCGGTGCGGCGCTGCGGGAGGAGCTGGTCGTCGGAAAGGACGGCCGATGCACCGCAAGCCTTTCCAAGTATCACCTGTTCCTCGCGCCGGATTTGCCCAACATTCGGGTGGAGCTGCTGACGGAGGGGCGCTCGCAGGAGGGGCCCTTTGGCGCAAAATCCATCGGTGAGGTCAGCTTTGTCCCGTCCGCTCCCGCAGTCTGCAGTGCGGTCAACGACGCGCTGGGCAGCGAGTTGGGTGTGCTGCCATTCACGCCAGACCGCATCCTGACTTATTTGGCAAAGGAAAAGGAGGAATCGCTTTGATTGTCTCATTCTACGTCAACGACCGTCTCGTACAACTGGAGACCCCGCCGGAACGCCGCTTGCTCGATCTGCTGCGTGAGGACCTACACCTCACCGGCGTCAAGGAGGGCTGCGGCGAAGGAGAGTGCGGCGCCTGCACTGTGCTGCTCAACGGCGAACCCATTCACGCGTGCCTCACCCTCGCAATCCAGCTGGAAGGATGCCATATTACCACCATCGAGGGGCTTTCCGCCCCGGGGGAGCTGGATATCCTGCAAAACGCCTTCGCCGAAGAGCTGGCGATTCAGTGCGGCTTCTGCACCACTGGTATGATTCTATCCGCCAAGGCGCTGCTGCTGAAGCAGCCTGACCCGGATGAGACGATGATCCGCGAGGCGCTGTCCGGCAACATCTGCCGCTGCTCCGGCTACGTGCAGATCGTCAAGGCGGTCAAGCGCGCAGCAAGGGAATTGAGGGAGGCTGCCGTATGAACTGGTACACTCCCGTGACGATGGAGGAGCTTGCTGCTGCGTTGGCACAAGGCGGTGAGAGCAGTCGGGTCATCGCAGGCGGCACGGACTATACGATTCACCTGCGGCAGGGCAAAGCCAATCCCGGTGCATTGATTTATCCGGGGCGTATCCCTGCCTTGCGGGAAATCATGCTGACGGAGGATTCCCTGCGCATCGGCGCAATGGCAACGATGGCAGAACTCTCTCTCGCGCTCGCGGCTGTTCCGGAGTTCGCCGCCATTGCCGACGCCGCAGGAGGCGTTGGATCCCCGCAAATCCGCAGCAAGGCAACGCTGGTCGGCAACCTTTGCAACGCCTCGCCTGCGGGCGACATGCTTCCAATCGCCAAGCTGTACGACATGGTTTTGGAGGTTTTGGACGGCAACGGCAGGCTGACAGACGTCTCTGTGAGCGATTTCTTTCTCGGACCCGGCAAAACCGCGTTGCAGCCCGGTCAGGCTGTGACTGCGGTACGTGCCAATCGAACTGCTGTCACAGGCTGGGTCAGTGCGTTCCATAAGATTGGGTTCCGGTCCTATGTCTCCATTGCCCGCATCGGAATGGGCGTTTTGCTCCATATCGACGCCGCGGGCGTCATCTCTGACGCGCGGCTTACTCTGGGTGCTGTTGCAAATGTTCCCATCCGTGTCTACGCGGCAGAGCGGCTTATGCAGGGCAAACCGTTGGACCGCGCGATGCTGGAGAAGGTCACCGCCGTCGTGTCTCGGACGGTGCACGACAATTGCCGCCCAGCCAACCGGCTCTATAAAACCGAAGCGGCAAGGGGCCTGTGCGCGGATGTATTCGCGCAGCTCGAAAAGCGGATGTCATAGTAACGCGATGGGGCTTCTGACGGAAAATGTTTCCGGTTTCGGTGTGCATTACGCACGTGCGGGTTCAAGTCCCGCCTCGCGCACCATCTATAAAGACTATAAAGACCCGAAATCGAAAGATTTCGGGTCTTTATTATTTGTTTCCGGAATGATTTGAAGGAAGCGCATTGCATGCGCCCCGCTGCGGCGCATGGCCGCGCGGTCAGCGACGGCTTGCCTGAGACCTGTGCTCTTTCGCACGCTGCATGGAGGAATAGACCGTGCGAAACAGCGAGGAGGACACCATCGAGCCCACGGCGAGGGCGGCGGCAATGCCGAGCGTGTTGAGCAGAACGCTGAGAAACTTGCTGGTGTCCCCGGCGAGCGCGAAGGCCATGGAGCGGTAGATGCCGCCGCCGGGCACAAGGGGCAGCAGGGAGATGAGGACGTAGCCTGTGACCGGGCAGTGCCGCAGCCGCGCCATGAACTCGGAGAAAACGCCGATGACGATGGCGGCAAAAAACGCGGCGGGGATGTCGCTTCCGCAGAGCAGATACACCAGCCAACCCAGCGCACCGCCGAAGCAGGCAATCCAAACGCTCAGACCGCGCATGTTGAAAATAATCGAGAACCCGAGGCAGGCGAGAAACGCCCACAGGCAGGGGAGCAGATAGGTGGTTACAACGGTCATGGCAGCGCCCTCCTTACAGCATGCGTCCGACGGAGAAGCCGACCGCCGCGCCCAGTGCGATGGCGACGGCGCACAGCAGTGCGTCCGACATCTGGCTGATTGCCGAGATGGTGTCGCCCGCCATGATTTCGCGCATGGCGTTGGTGATGGCGACGCCGGGGACCAGCAGCATCAGCGCGCCGATGGAAATCAGGTCGATGTGCGCCCCGAAGCCCAGGTGAACGAACAGCGGGGAGAGGAACGAGGCAACCGCGCTGCAGAACGCCGTGCGCACGAAGCTGTTTGCGGGCAGAAGCCGCGTCCCGTAAAACTGCAGCAGACCAATCACGACGCCAATCAGAAACGCCGAGACGGCGTCGAACAGAGTCCCGCCGAACATGGCGGTGAAGAACATCGGCGCAAGCCCGTAGCCGAGCAGCAGGACCGGCAGGGAGAAATGCCGCTCCTCCCTGGGAATCTCCGCGAGCAGTGCGCGTGCCTCCGGCAACGGGAGCACCTCCGTGCACAGCCGACGGCACAGACTGTTGCAGCGCTCCAGCAGCTCAATGTCGGTGCCGTGCGCGGCGATGCGGCGCATACGGGTGATGGAGCGCCCCTCCGGGGTCGTTACGCTCACAATGATGCAGTTGGGAATCGCAAACACCTCGGCACTCGACAGGCCGTAGGCGTTCAGAATCCGTTGCATGGACTCCTCCACGCGGTAGATTTCGGCTCCGCTGGTCATCAGACGGCAGCCCATGTCCGCTGCAAGCTCCAGCAGGACGTCATACTCCATGGCAGGTTCCTCCCATCAGACGCAGATACAAAAACAAAGAATTGCCTCCCGTGCGCTCTGCCGGTTCTGCGGGGCGACAACGGGCGGCAATCACTATGTTTACCACATTTATTTCAATTTGTAAATACGTGGCGCGCAGTTTTCGGACGCGGCGACTCAGGCGCTGCCGCCGGTGTCTCCGCCGGACAGCTCGCGTGCAATCCAGCGCAGGATGACGTCGACGGCGTACTGCTGCTCGGCGTCGGTGAGGGCGCGGCTTTTGGGGATGCCATGCCATTTTTCAAGGCAACTGCGGCAGCAGGTGCCCGTCGCGTGCTGGGCGACGAACACGGGGTGCCCGCGCATCGGCGTCTGTTTTCCGTCGTTGGCGGGGTCGGCCGGGGCGAGCCGCTTGGCGACCAGCTCGGCGGCGTGGCTGCGCAAGGTGTCCGCGCCCAGCTTCTCTGCATAGCGCCGCTCCTCGTCCTCCAGATGGAATCGGCTGCGGAAGCGGGAACGACCCAGCCGGGCAAACAGGTCGCGCTGCAGCCATGCGCGGTGTGCCTGTTCCTCAAGGCACGCGGGTACGGCGGCGGACTGTGTGCCTGCAAACGACTGCACGATGCGCGCTTTGAGCATCGTGTTCCGGTTTTCCACCGTCACGTGATGCACGGCACAGGCAATCGCCTTTGCCGTGCCGACGAGAATGAGCGCCCTCTTTGCGCGTGTGACGCCGGTATAGAGCAGGTTGCGCTGCAGCATGACGTAGTGGCTCATCAGCACGGGCATCACGACAATCGGGTATTCCG
>JAILRK010000124.1 GCA_024698225.1 Oscillospiraceae bacterium
GAACATGACGACGGCGGTTAACCTGTTTCTCAGAGCGGTCATCCGCGAGCACGGCATTCCCTTTGCGTTGAAGCTGGACGTACCCAACGAGACAACGGCGGCGGCGATTGAGGAGGGCAGACGCATCGCGGCGGACCCCGACGCAACAGGTTACTCGGACATGGCGGCTCTGAAGGCGGCGCTTGAGGTATGAAGTACGAGGTCGGGTTTACCACGCAGTTTAAGAAGGACCTGAAGCTCGCAAAGAGGCAAAACAAAAGCCTGGATGCGCTGTTTGAGGTGGTGAACACGCTGGCTGCGGGCTACCGCGACCACGGTCTCACAGGAGCGTACAGCGGGACGCGGGAGTGCCACGTAGAACCGGACTGGCTGCTGATTTATGAATTGCGCAATGACGTGCTTGTGCTGATGCTGTACCGGCTTGGGTCGCACTCCGACTTGTTCCGATGACGCCGCGCTGCCACAACGAAAAACACGGGCGCTGCCGGATGGCAGCGCCCGTGTTTTGAAATCTAAGCCTTGTGTGCTTATGCCAGGACCTTCTTGAGCTTGGCGAAGCGGGGGAGGGAGTCGACCTTGGGCAGCTTCGTCTCACCCTGGATGAGGGGCAGCGCGTAGTCGATGAAGTCGTGGGTGATGCCGTTGTGCTCGGCGTTGATCCACTCCAGCGGGACCTTCTTCTCGTAGTTGGCGACGTCGGTGAGGTTGAGCAGCTTGGTCTTGCAGACGTAGTGCCCGTCCTCGGTGGCGCGCTCGAAGGCGACCATCTTGTCGGTGATGCCGGCGGCGGCGTTCTCGACCGCGGCCTTGCCTGCCATGAAGCTCTCCTCGATGTCGGTCTGGGAGGCGAGATGCGCGCCGCAGCGCTGCAGCAGGCTCAGCTCGATGCCGCGGACCTTCGCGCCGGTGCGCTCCTTGACGACGTTCGCCAGCATCGCGGCGAGACCGCCGAGCTGCGCGTGACCGAAGCCGTCAGTGGCGCTGGTCTTCGCCTCGGAGACGAAGCTGCCGTCGGCGTAGTGGATGCCCTCGGAGACGGCGACCATGACGTTGCCCTTCTCCTTGTAGATGCGGTCCACGTCGGCGAGGAACTTGTCCATGTCGAAGTCAACCTCGGGCACGTAGATGAGGTCGGGGCCCGCGCCGTACTCGCAGGCGAGGGCGGAGGCGGCGGTCAGCCAGCCGGCGTGACGGCCCATGATCTCGATGATGCAGACCATGCCCTTGTCGTACACGCGCGCGTCGTGCCAGACCTCCATGCAGCTCGTGGCGATGTACTTCGCCGCGGAGGAGAAGCCGGGGCAGTGGTCGGTGCCGAAGAGGTCGTTGTCGATGGTCTTGGGCACGCCCATGACGCGGCAGTCATAGCCGACCTTCTGCATGTACTTGCTGATTTTGTTGCAGGTGTCCATGGAGTCGTTGCCGCCGTTGTAGAAGAAATAGCGGACGTTGTGCTTCTGGAAGACCTCAAGGATGCGCTTGTAGTCGGTGTCGTCCACATCGGGGTCCTTCATCTTGTAGCGGCAGGAGCCCAGCGCGCTGGACGGCGTGTACTTGAGCAGCTCCAGCTCGGCGGGGTCTTCCTTGCTCATGTCGAACAGACGGTCGTTGAGCACGCCGACGATGCCGTGCTCGGCACCGTAGACCTCGGTGATGTTGGGGTTGTCAAGCGCGGTGCGGATGACGCCGTATGCGCTGGCGTTGATGACGGAGGTCGGGCCGCCGGACTGCCCGATGATGCAGGCACCTTTGAGTTCAGACATTGTAGTATCTCCTTAGTTATATAGTAATGATTGGTGTGTTCTTTCAAAAAAGGCGGCAGAGCCGCCTTTTTTGAAAGGATATGAATCAGGCCTTGCCGTCGCAGCCGAGCACGTCGACAATCTTGTGCGCGACCATGGCGCGGATTGCCTCGCGGCCGGGCTTGAGGTACTGGCGCGGGTCGAAGTGGTCGGGATGCTCGGCGAAGTGCTCGCGGATGCAGGCGGTCAGCGCCAGACGCAGGTCGGAGTCGATGTTGATCTTGCAGACCGCCATCTTCGCCGCCTCACGCAGCTGTGCCTCGGGGATGCCGACGGCGTCGGGCATCTTGCCGCCGAACTTGTTGATCTTGTCCACGAACTCCTGCGGGACGCTGGAGGAACCGTGCAGCACGATGGGGAAGCCGGGCAGACGCTTGGCGACCTCTTCGAGGATGTCGAAGCGCAGCGGGGGCGGAATCAGCTTGCCGGTCTCGGGGTCGCGGGTGCACTGGGCGGCGGTGAACTTGTACGCGCCGTGGCTGGTGCCGATGGCGATGGCGAGGGAGTCGCAGCCGGTCTCCTCGACGAAGTGCTGCACATCCTCGGGCTTGGTGTAGGAGCTGTCCTCGGCGGAGACGTTGACCTCGTCCTCCACGCCGGCGAGGGTGCCCAGCTCGGCCTCGACGACGACGCCGTGGTCATGCGCATACTCGACAACCTGCTTGGTGATCTTGATGTTTTCCTCAATGGGGAGGCCGCTCTTGTCAATCATGACGGAGGAGAAGCCGCCGTCGATGCAGCTCTTGCACAGCTCGAAGCTGTCGCCGTGGTCCAGATGGACGGCGATGGGCAGGTCGAAGCCGGCGGACTGCTCCGCGTCGGCGACTGCCGCCTCAATGAGCTTCATCAGGTAGACGTGCTTGGCATAGCTGCGCGCGCCCTTGGAGACCTGGAGAATCAGCGGCGCCTTGAGGTCGATGGCGGCCTCGGTGATGCCCTGGATAATCTCCATGTTGTTGACGTTGAACGCGCCGATGGCATAGCCGCCGTTGTACGCCTTCTTGAACATTTCGGTTGTGGTTACGATAGCCATAAGTCCTACTCCTTTTCAAAATATGTTTGGAATGATTGGTACATTATGCTCAGCACAGAATATTGTATCACGAACACTATCCAATATGCAAGGGGAAGTTCCGCAAATTGCATAAGAAAGCGTGAGCGCAGCCGGCTCAGTACTGGTCCACGAAGTAGCCGTCGATGAGCGCGGCGAGGGCAAAGAGCGCGAGGAACGCCGCCAGCGTGAGCGGGGTGAAGAGCGTGTACGCGCCGAGGAAGCTCAGATAGAACGCGAGCATCATCCCGACGGCGGAGGCGAACAGCGAAATCACGTTGCCCAGGCGCACCGCGCGGCACAGGCGCTTGCTGCCCGCCGCCAGCTCGGCGTAGGGCGCCAGCCCCTCGCGGCTGATGAGCGCGCAGGGCTTCGCGCCCTCCTTCTGCGAGAGCGCAAGGCGCGTGGAGAGGCGGGGATAGACGGCGTGGGCGTCCGTGCCGAACTTGCGCTTGAGCAGGGCAGGGGTGATGTTCCCGTCACGCACGGCAAGCACCGGCGTGATGTGCGTGCGAGAGAGTGCGCGCAGCGCCCAGTCCACGTTCTCCGCCGCCAGGTACTTCACGGCAAACGCCGCAATCAGCGTGCCGTCCACGGCGAGGTAGAGCCCCGTGCGGAGCTTCAGGGCGGGGGGCAGCGCCACGTCCATCCGCCTGCAGAACGCCGCCGTGCCGAAGAGCACGGTCTCGCCGCGGATTGTGCCGCCGACGCCGCCCTCCTCATAGAAGTTGAGGTCGGAGAGCGTCTCCAGCCGTCCGCCCTGCTGGGTGAGCAGCTTGTCAAACAGGTCGGACACGCCGCTTTCGGAGGCGCGCGCCATCGTGGCGGCGTAGGAGAAGACCTTGCCGCTCTCCTCGCCGTAGATTTTCAGGCCGTGGATGGACACTGTGCCCGGGGGGAAGAGGTCGCTGTCGGTGAGGATGAGACAGTTGCTGCGCGTCATCGTTGACGCGCCGACGTAACCCGCCAGGGCGGTGCCGCTTTTGGTGAAGCGGCGCGTCACGCGGCGCAGGGGCAGCGCGTAGACCAGCGGGAATGCCAGCGAGCCGCAGCCCGCCAGAACGGCGGAGAGGTTCCAGCCCAGCAGCGCCCACGCGCCGACGTGCACCGTCGAGAGCACGGAGAAGACCAGCGCACCCACCAGCATGACGGGCAGGACGACCGCCTGCCAGTGCCCGGAGACGTCGTCACGCTGGGCGGTGATGCTGAAGCCCTCCGCGCTGCCGCGGCGCTTGGCGGCGCCGCCGGCGGTGGTGGTGACGAGATAGGGCGCGTCGCCCAGCGCCGCGATGCGGAAGGTGTCATAGAGCGCGCGGAACAGCAGGGAGCGCCCGTGCAGGGCGCAGGTCATGGACAGCGCCGCCACCGTGTGCAGCGGCAGCGCCGCCTGCGCGGCGCGCGGCGGGTAAAACAGCGTGAGCGCCGTGTCCGCCAGCGCGGCAAGACACAGCAGCGCCGTGAGCAGCTCGTAGGTGACCTTGCCGCTGAACAGCTTTCCAAAGCCGTAGAGGAAAACCTCACGCCCGAGCAGGCAGACCAGTGTGAGCGCCACGAGAAACGGCGCGACGTGCAGCAGCGGGTCCTCCGCGTAGAGCGCGGGCATCCAGCCAAAGTGCTCAAGCAGCGGCGGCACCCACATCAGCAGCATGACGACCGTGGTGTAGCGCGCGGCGCGCTGGCTGCTCTGCGCCGCCGTGCGGTAGTCCGCAACGGTCTCCTCGATGGGCGGCTCCGGTTCCTCCGGCGGCGCGGGCTCCGGGGGAGGCTCGGGCTGCTCGGCCTCCTTGCGGATGTGTTCGCCCTCGGGCACGTTCTCGTACAGCGCGTCGGCGTCGTCGTGACGGCGGCGGAAGAAGAAAGCGCGGCGGCGGGGTTTTTCCTCGAGCACCGGCTCGCTGCGCTGCTCGTCCAGCACGTTCTGCACGGTGCGCTCCACCACCTGCTGCAGGCTGTAGCTCTGGGGCGTGTCGAGCGCGGGCGCGAAGTCGGTCTCATCGTCCTCCGCCGCGTCGTCCTCCTCGTCGTCCTCCACCGGGGGGAACAGCTCCTCCGGCGGCGGCGTCTCACCCTCCGCCAGCGGCGGCAGGGGACCGGGCTTCGGCTCGGGCAACGGGGTTTCCATGTCGCCGCCGAACTCGGCGAGGATGCTTTCCAGTGTGAATTCGTAGTCCTCCTCCGCGACGCGCGAGGCGTCCTCCAGCAGAATTTTGCTTTCGGCGAGGGATTTTTCAAACAAATCGTCGGGTTTGTTCTGCTCCATGAGATGTTCTCTCCTTTTTGTCATGCGATGATGCATTGGGCGCAGACAACGCCTGCTTCACGGCGTCGTCAGGCGCGTCGGACATCGCATGATACTGATACCTGATCAAAATGCTTGAAAAGCATTTTGATAGCGCCGCAGGCGCGTAGGTATCGCATGAGACGACATGACGCGCTCTGCGCGGCATGAGCGTGCGAAGCACGCGCGATTTCAAATCAATCATTT
>JAILRK010000260.1 GCA_024698225.1 Oscillospiraceae bacterium
AAATGATTGATTTGAAATCGCGCGTGCTTCGCACGCTCATGCCGCGCAGAGCGCGTCATGTCGTCTCATGCGATACCTACGCGCCTGCGGCGCTATCAAAATGCTTTTCAAGCATTTTGATCAGGTATCAGTATCATGCGAAAGATAACGGAGGTGCACAATGAGGAGGCTGAGAAATCTGATGCTCTGCGCCGCACTGCTGGCGGCGCTGGTCGGCTGTGGCGCGAGGCAGGCGGACGCGCCGACGGAGCTGGTGGTGTTTGCGGCGGCGTCGCTGCAGGAATCGCTCAGCGCGATTGGCGAGCAGTACAAGACCGTCGCGCCGGACGTGACGCTGACCTTCAGCTTCGACTCCTCCGGCACGCTCAAGACACAGATTGAACAGGGCGCGGACTGCGACCTGTTTCTCTCCGCCTCGCCGAAGCAGATGAACGCGCTGCGCGAGGACGGCCTCATCGACGAGGCGCACTGCGTCGAGCTGCTGGAGAACAAGGTGGCGCTCGTGGTTGCGGACGGCAACCGCGCGAACGTCAGCTCCTTTGACGGGCTCGCCGCGGCGCTGCCGGCGGGGGAGGTGCTGCTGGCGCTGGGCAACGGCGACGTGCCCGTGGGGCAGTACGCGCAGGAGATTCTTGCCTGGTACGCTCTGGACGAGGCGGCGCTCGCCGACGCCGGCGCGCTGACCTACGCCAGCAACGTCAAGGAGGTCACGGCGCAGGTCATCGCGGGCGCGGCGGACTGCGGCGTGGTCTACGCCACGGACGCCTTTTCCGCGGACCTCCCCGTCATCGACGTCGCGCGCGAGGGCATGTGCTCCCGCGTCATCTATCCCGCGGCGGTGCTGCGCGGCAGCGCGCACGCCGACGCCGCCTGCGAGTTCCTGACCTATCTGCAGGGCACGGAGGCCGCGGCGGCGTTTCAGTCGGTCGGCTTTGCGGTCGTCGCGGACTGAGTCCGGTCCGCCCACAAGGAGCGCTGTATGGATTTGTTTCCTCTGTTCAACTCGCTGCGCGTCGCCGCGCTCTCGTCGGTGCTGGTCTTTTTCCTCGGCATCGCGGCGGCGTACTACGTGGCGCGTCTGCCGCGCCTGGTCAAGGGCGTGCTGGACGTCGCGCTGACGCTGCCGATGGTGCTGCCGCCAACGGTGGTGGGCTTTCTGCTGCTCTGCGTGCTCAGCCCCAACCGCCCGTTGGGCGCGTGGGTGCTGGAGCACTGGGGCGTGAAGCTGGTGATGCAGTGGTGGTCGGCGGTGTTTGCGGTCAGCGTGGTTTCGTTCCCGCTGATGTACCGCACCGCGCGCGGCGCGTTTGAGAGCTTCGACACCACGCTCTCGGACGCGGCGCGCACGCTGGGCCTGTCCGACGCCTGCGTGTTCTGGCGCATCCGCATGCCCTGCTGCCGCCAGGGGATTCTGGCGGGGGCGGTGCTCGCCTTCGCGCGCGCGCTGGGCGAGTACGGCGCGACGAGCATGCTTGCGGGCTACATCCCCGCCCGGACGGCGACGGTCTCCACCGAGGTCTACCAGCTCTGGCGCACGGGCAACGATGCGCTGGCGCTGCGCTGGGTGCTGGTCAACGTCGCCATCTCGGCGGCGGTGCTGCTGGCAGTCAACCTGCTCGAGCGCAGGGAGGGCAGACGATGAGCCTTTCCGTTTCGATTTACAAGCAGCTCGGCGCGTTCACGCTCGACGTGCAGTTCGACACCGGCGGCGAGCGCATGGCGCTGCTCGGCGCGTCCGGCAGCGGCAAGAGCATGACGCTTGCCTGCATCGCGGGGCTGGTCCGCCCCGACCGCGGGCGCATTGTGCTCAACGGGCGCGTGCTCTTTGACAGCGAGCGGCGCATCAACCTGCCGCCGCAGCGGCGGAGCGTGGGCTGCCTCTTTCAGAGCTATGCGCTCTTCCCGCACATGACCGTGCGGCAGAACCTGCTGACGGCGGTGCGGCGGCTGCCGCGCGCGCAGCGCGAGGCGGCGGTGGCGGAAAAGCTGCGCGCGTTCCGTCTGGCGGGGCTGGAGCGCCTGTATCCGCGGCAGCTCTCCGGCGGGCAGCAGCAGCGCGTCGCGCTGGCGCGGGTGTTCCTCAGCGCGCCGGAGTGCCTGCTGCTGGACGAGCCCTTTTCCGCGCTGGACAGCTACCTGCGCTGGCACACGGAGCTGGAGCTTTACGACCTGCTGCGCCCCTATCAGGGGGACGTGCTGCTCGTGTCCCACGACCGCGGCGAGGCGTACCGCCTGTGCGAGACGGTCTGCGTGCTCACAGGCGGCAGGAGCGAGGACAAGACCGACGTGCACACGCTGATGGCACAGCCGCGCACGCTGGGCGCGGCGCTGATTTCCGGGTGCAAGAACGTCTCGCGCATCCGCCGCGTGGGCGAGGCGCAGGCGTACTGCCTCGACTGGGGCGTGACGCTGCACTGCGCGCAGCCGCTCAGCGCGGCGCACACGCACGTCGGACTGCGCGCGCACAGCCTCCGCCTTGCGCGCGGGGACGAGCCCAACCGCTTCGACGCGCGCGTGCTGCGCGTGATAGACGACGCCTTTTCCACCATTGTAATGCTTGCGAGCGAGACCGGCGGCGCGCTGCTGCGCATGGAGCTGCCGAAGGAGGACTGGGCGGCGCAGCGCGGCAGCAGCCGCGTGACGCTCACGGTTCCGCCGGAGCAGGTCATGCCGCTCATGGGAGAACGCCTATGACTGACCAATTTGACCGCAGCATCCGCTATCTGCGCCTGTCCGTCACGGACCTGTGCAATTACCGCTGCGTCTACTGCATGCCGGAGGAGGGCGTGCCCAAGCGCCGCCACGGCGACGTGCTCTCCATCGAGGAGCTGGCGGAAATCGGCGCGGCGGCGGTGCGCTGCGGCGTGACGAAAATCCGGCTCACCGGGGGCGAGCCGCTGCTGCGGCGCGGCGTGCTGACCCTCTGCGAGCGGCTGCG
>JAILRK010000262.1 GCA_024698225.1 Oscillospiraceae bacterium
CGCCGTTCTTCCGTTCCCGTCAAAATACGGGTGCAGATAGGCGATGTCATAGTGGAGCACCGCCGCCTTGAGCAGCTCGTCCATGCCGTCCTCCGTCTGCGCGAAGGCCAGCAGCTCGCCCATGTACTCCGGCAGCTTCCCGTGCGCCAGCCCCGCGTGCTCCACCCGGTCGCTGACGACGAACACCTCGTCATTGCGATAGAACGCCCCCTCCGGCAGACGCGCCTCCCCGCGCAGATAATCGCCCACCGTCATCTGATAGAGGCTGTGCAGAGTTTCCTCCGTGATTGCGTGCGTCCGGTCGGCGATGTAGTCCAGCCCGCGCTTTTGGCCGAGGATGCGGTTCTCCGCCTCGTCGCGCGGGGCAAAGCCCTTGAGAATGCTGCGGATGCTCTCGCGCCGGAAGTCAATGCTCTCAATGGCGGACGAGGCCAAAATCTCCTCCTCAGCGGCGCTGACGCCGTAGCGCTCAGTCTGCTGGCGCAGCAGCAGCTTCACCGTGCGGATATCCACGCCGGCGTAATTCTCCAGATACACCAACGGCGAGCCGTCGAAGGCGCGCAGCGGCAGTTCCCTGTAATACAGCGTCCTGAGCGCCGCCAAAAACGCCTCAAAGTCCTGCGGGTACTTGTACCGCAGCTTTCTGAGGTCCGGAAACAAGGGGTCCGCCAGCATGCGGGAAAACAGTGCTACGTCCATGTCATCACCTGATTCTAATTGGTATCATTTTGTATCAGTATAGCGGCAGGCCGCGGCGTTGTCAATGCCGCGGTCCTGCGCCGCTCAGCGGCGGCGCAGCTCGGGATGGGTGCGGTAGAACGCGTCCTTGTCGGCGTACATGCGCTCGTCCGCGCGGTGGAAGGTGCAGGTCAGGTCGCCCGTGGTCTCCGCCCAGCAGTCGCCGATGGCGAAGCTGACGTCGGTGTTCTTCTCCACGGCGGCGCGCAGGCGCTTTGCCTTGGTCTCAAAGGTCTCGCGGCTGATGCCGCGGATGATGACGATGAACTCGTCGCCGCCGGTGCGGAAGATGTCCTGCTGATAGAACACCTTGCGCAGCAGCTCGCCCGCCTGCACCAGCAGCCGGTCACCCGCCTCGTGCCCCTGCTCGTCGTTGACGCGCTTGAGCCCGTTGAGGTCGAGGTTGAGCACGCCGACGGACGCGTTCGGGTTGCCGCGCAGCTCCTCCATGCGGCGAATCATGGCGTTGCGGTTGTTCAGGCCCGTCAGCGCGTCGGTGTGGCTCATCACGTCCAGACGCTGCAGCAGCAGATGGTTCGAAATCTCCGAGCCGAGGAAGAAGGACAGCAGCTCCAGCAGCTCCTTGACCTCCACCACGCGCGCCACGTCGAAGTTCACCACGTAGAGGTAGCCCAGCACGCTGCCGCTGCGGCGCAGGGGGATGATGACGAGGCTTGTGATGTTGTTTTTGCGCATGGACGCCGCCCAGGCGGGGTTTTCCTGTTCCAGCCACGCATAGTCGCGCTCGTCCTTGAGGATGAGCGCGTTGCTCACGCCAATCACGTCCTCCCAACTGCAAATCAGCGCATAGTCGATGACGTCCTGCACGCTGCGCCTGACAAAGGCGCCGGGCTGCACACGCTCGCAGAAGTTGACCGCCTCACAGCGCTCATGGTCCACCAGCATGATGCGGCAGGCCATTGCGCCCGCGGCGTCGAGCACGTCGTCCAGCACGCTGCCGACGCTCTCGCGGAAGTCGCGCGCGCCCATCAGCGTGATGCAGGCCTTGATGACCAGCGCCGAGGTGTCCGCGGACACGGACGCCATGCGCTCCGCCTCCGCGTGCTGTGTGAACTCGAAGATGAACTGGCAGTAGCCGACGCCCGGGGTGTCCGAGGCAAGCGGAATCAGCGTCTGGTCCGTCCAGGTGCCCATCGCCTTGGTCTCCACGTAGGCGTGCATCCGCTGTCCGAGCACCGCGGCGCGGAAGCAGAAATCCTCAAACTTGTTGTCCTGCGGCACAAGCTCCTCATAGGGCATGTTGTCGTAATACTGCGGACCCATGGTCGCCTTGTACGCCGCGTTCGCGCACAGAATGCGAATCCGTCCGCAAGTGCCCTCGCTCGTCTGCTCCACGGCGAGCACGCAGCAGGGCATGGCGACCCGGTCGGTAAACGCCTGATAATCCATGGTACGCTCTCCTTCCTCCGCGCTCGCCCGCGGCACGCGGGGAACGGGATTTGTGTTGGGTTCCGGACTGCGTTATGCCGTTTGCACCAGCGTTTTGGCAATGTCGAGGATGGCGTCGGCGTCGGCGTCCTTGCTCTGCAGGGGCAGCTCGGTCACGCCCGCCGCGGTGATGACGGAGATGACGTTCGTGTCCGTGCCGAAGCCCGCCCCGGCGACCTTGAGGTTGTTGGCGCAAATCATGTCAACGTGCTTTTTGTTCAGCTTCGCCGTGCTGTTTTCCAGCAGGTCGCGCGTCTCCATCGAGAAGCCGCAAATCACCTGCCCCGCGCGGCGGTGGTCGCCGAGGTACTGCAGGATGTCCTGCGTGCGCCGCAGCGGAATCGCCATGTCGCCCGCGGACTTTTTGAGCTTGTCCTCCGCCACGGTCAGCGGCGTGTAATCCGCCACGGCGGCGGCCTTGAAAATGAAGTCCGCCTGCGCCGCGCGCGCGGTCACGGCGTCGAACATCTCCTGCGCCGTCTCAATCGGCACGACCTCGACAAAGGGCGGCGGCTCCACCGCCATCGGGCCCGCGACGAGCGTGACCGCCGCGCCGCGCAGCATCGCCGCGCGCGCGATGGCGCAGCCCATCCTGCCGGTGGAGCGGTTGGTCAGGTAGCGCACGGGGTCCAGCGGCTCGCGCGTCGGACCGGCGGTGACGAGCACGCGCTTGCC
>JAILRK010000201.1 GCA_024698225.1 Oscillospiraceae bacterium
TAGCCGGGGCAGCCGAAGCTGTCGCCGGGGACGACGAGCAGGTTGTCCTGCATGGCGCGGCGGCAGAACGCCTCGGCGTCGGCAATCGGCGTCTTGACGAAGAGGTAGAACGCGCCGTCGGGGTGGACGCAGGTGTAACCCATCTCCGTCAGCGAGCCGTAGAGCAGGTCGCGGTTGTCCTTGTACTTGGAGATGTCGCTCGTGGCGCCGATGCACGCCACCGCCACCTGCTGCCACATGCTCGACACGCAGATATAGCCGAAGGCACGCATCACGCCCATGCAGGCGGCGTGGATGTCGTCGTAATCGTCGAGGTCAGAGGGCAGCGCCATGAAGCCCACGCGCTCACCCGGCAGGGACATGCCCTTGCTGAAGGAATAGCAGTAGATGCAGTTCTTGTAGAACGAGGGCAGGAACGCGACCTCCTCCCCGTCGTAGACCAGCTCGCGGTAGGGCTCGTCGGCGAGGATGTAAATCGGGTGTCCGTACTCCTTCTGCTTGCGCTCAAGCAGCTCCGCAAGCGCCTTGAGGCCCTCGCGCCGCAGCACCACGCCGGAGGGGTTGTTGGGCGAGTTGAGGATGATGAGCATCGTGTCGCTTGTGAGCGCGCGCTCCGCCGCCGCCAGGTCGAGCTGGAAGGTGTCCGGCTCAGTGGGGCACTCGATGAGCGAAGAGCCCACGGACTCCGCGTAATACTTGTAGTCCATGAAGTATGGCGTGAAGGTCATGGCGCGCCCGCCGCCGGAGAGCAGCACGCGCGTGAGCACCGCAAGGCAGGTGGACGTGCCGCAGGTGACGAGCACGTCCTGCATGCGGTAGCGCACGCCAAAGGTCTCGCTGAGGTAGGCTGCGATTTTCTCGCGCACGGCGGGGATGCCCGCGGCGGGCGCGTAGGTGTGGAGCTGCCACGCGGGTACGGACTCCGTTAGGCGGCGCATCGTCTCATGGACGACGGCGGGCGGGTCGATGCTCGGCGAGCCGATGGTAAAGTTGTAGACGTTCTCTGCGCCCACCTTCTTCGCCTGCTCCGCACCGTACTCTGCGATTTCGCGGATGATGTTTCCGCTGCTGCCCCAAATGACAAGCTGCTTGTCGATCATAGTTTCCTTCTCCTTTATATTAGGTTGGGTTCTCCAACTGAGAAACAATCTGTGCGACGGTCTGCGCAACGCTGCCGTTGTTGTCCGCCGTGAGGTCGGCGCAGGCGCGATAGCGCGGCGCGCGCTCGGCGTACATCTCATGCAGGTCGCGCGTGAGCGACAGGGGTCTGCCCTCCCGCGCCAGCGCATCCATCTCGCGCTGCAGCCAGATGCATCTGCCGCCCATGCGCAGCAGCGGCAGATTCTCCGCACGGGTCACGCAGCCGCCGCCCGTTGCGATGACGCAGCCGCTGCGCGCGCACAGCAGCGCCAGCGCGCGCGTTTCCTCCGCGCGAAAGGCGTCCTCGCCGGACTGCGCAAAAATCTCCGGGATGGTCCGCCCGGTCATCGCCTCGACCAGATGGTCGCTGCTGACAAAGGGCCTGCCGAGACGCTGCGCCAGCAGCGCGCCGACGGTGTTCTTCCCGCAGCCCGGCATACCAATCAGAATGAGGTTCTCCGCCGCCGGTTCGACGGCGCGCTCCTGCCGCGCGCGGCTGAGCGCGAGAATCTGGCTGTACAGCGCCGTGCCGCAGCCGCCCAGCTCAGGCGGGAGCAGCGCCTCTATGCGCCCCAGCAGCGCCGCCTCGCGCGCCGGGTCCAGCACCGGCAGCTGCCGCGCGCGCTTATAGTCCGCAACCTGTGCCGAAACCGCCATGCGCGCGGCAAACAGAGCCGTGAGTTCGCCGTCGAGCCGGTCCAGCTCGCGGCGGTAATCCTGTAAACCCATATCCCTTTACAGACCTTCTTTTCTGCGCTCCAACAGCGCATCGTACAGGGCGATTGCCGCCGCTGCCTCCACCACGGGCACCGCACGCGGCACGACGCAGGGGTCGTGCCGCCCGCCAACGCGGAGCGTCACGCGCTGCAGGCTGTCCAGCGCCACGCTCTCCTGCGCACGCGCAATGGAGGGCGTGGGCTTGAACGCCGCGCGGAACACGATGGGCATTCCGGTGGAGATGCCGCCGAGGATGCCGCCGCAGTGGTTCGTTTTGGTAACGACCTCGCCGTTGTCCACGGTGAAGGCGTCGTTGTTCTCGCTGCCCCTTGCGCGCGCGGCGTCAAAGCCCGCGCCGAACGCGACGCCCTTGACGGCAGGGATACCGAAGACCAGCGCGGCGATGCGGCTCTCCAGCCCGTCATACAGCGCGCCGCCCAGCCCCGCCGGGACGCCCTCAACCACGCACTCGACCACGCCGCCGACGCTGTCGCCCGCCTCCTGCGCCGCGCGGATGGCGGCCTCCATCG
>JAILRK010000238.1 GCA_024698225.1 Oscillospiraceae bacterium
GATTGTCCATACAGTCCGGTGTCATCATCGGCAAAGGACGCGCCCGTAGACGAGCGGTAAAACCTGTCCAATGCTGCATCCTCATTCATCTGATATCGCTCCATGATTTTTGAAATAATCTCCGGCAGAATCAACGCGCGAACCGTAGCATGCCCCATAACGTTCACCTCTTTACAACGTAACTGTCTATAAAAAGCAATGATTCCAATGCCCGTTCTGAGCAAAATGCGATTTGGTTGTTGATTTTTTCAAACCGAAGTCGTTCCACAGCATCATCTTTCCGCATGATGCCCTGCATCACGTAGGAAACGGTTTCTCCAACATTATCGTTTGCAATCTTACCCTCGACAATGTCATACCCGTGCTGATACCCAATGTCACTCCGACAACGCATAACCATCTCCAGCCAATCCATTGACGGCTCTGGGAAAGCCAGATACAGCAAGTCGTTACGATCACGCGCCCAATCATAGATGTTCACAACGGCATCACAAGGATTCTTTTCCCTGCGCGTCTCAATTTTTGCGCGTCTGACTGCCCAACGCTCTGCCTGTGCTCGAATGTCTGTCGTATAAAAGGCGAAACCAAAGTCACGACCAACTTCAGACTGAATGATGCGAGGTTTTTCTATTCGCATCGTCGTTCCATGGTATAAAATCATATCACACCGCCCTTCAAATACTCATCGAAGAAGTGCATCAGGTATTCCTTTCCCATGCCGTGAAGGTCCTCGTAATCGCTTTTCAGCAGGTCAAGGAGCTGCGTGCGGACAAAGAGCTCATAGACCTCGTTGCTTGGCTTTCCGATGTGCTGTGCGTAGTGTTCGATACAAAACACCTGAAAGGATAATCTGCTCATACTCTCACCGTCCTCTGTATGGAGTTCAGTTTACCACAAATTCCGGTAACTTACAAGCACATGAGCGTCCTCACATCTGCCCTGCAGACATCGGCAAACCCTGACCGGACACATGGTCGGTCAGGGTTTGCCACATACTGCTTGATTCCGATATATGACAAGTCAAATCACTTGTCATAGCGTTTTTTTGCCCGTCTTACTGCCCGCAGGCGGCGCGGAATTCCGTCCAGTTGCGGTTGTAGGCGTCGTTCGCCGCCTCGGAGACGTTCTGGATGATCTCGCCGGAGGAGACGGAGGAGGGCACGACCAGCATGGGGTCAACAATGTCGTCCGCCGCGCCGGTGGTGTTATAGTAGCCGATGTACTCCATGCAGGCCTTGCTGACCTCGGGCTCAAGGATGTAGTTGAGGAAGGCAAACGCCGCGTCCTTATTCGGCGCGTTGACCGGCACGAAGCCTGCCATGATGCCGAAGCCAAGCCCCTCCTCGGGGTACACGACCTTAAGCGCGGGGTTTTCCGCCATGACCTGCGTGACCTGAGAGGTGTAGAGGAACGCCGCGGCAGCCTCCCCGTTGAGCAGCGCGTCCTGCGTGTTGTCGTCCTGAATGAGGCGGATGTTCGGCGCGAGCGCAAGCAGCTTCTCGCCCGCCTGCGCGATGACGTCCAAGTCCTCCTCGTTCATGCTCTTGCCCATCGACAGCAGCGTGATGCCGTTGATGACGCGGTAGTTCGCCGTAATCGCCACGGAATCCGCCAGCGCGGGGTTCCAAAGGTCCTCATAGCCCTTGATTTCCACGTCGGTCGCCGTGGGGTCGTAGACAATCAGCGGGATGCCTGCGCCGTAGGGCACGGTGTACTTGTCGTCAGGGTCGTAGAACTGGCCCTGATAGAGCGGGTTGATGTTGCCGAAGTTGCTCACGGCGCTCTTGTCCAGCTCCGAGACCAGACCCGAGAGCACCGCCTGCTCAATGATGTAGTCGTCGGCGATGACCACGTCATAGTCCCCGCCCTTCGCGGCGCTGAGCTTTTCCAGCATCGTCTCGTCGTAGTCGAAGTTGGAGTAAATCACCTTCACGCCGGTGCGCTCCGTGAAGCCGTCGAGTACTTCCTGCGGGAACATGGACTCCCAAGTGTAGAGCACAAGCTGCTGTTCCTCCGCCTTCCCGGCACCGCAGCCGGAAAGCAGAGCGAGCAGAAGCATGGCGGCGCAAAGCAGTGCAATCGTTTTCTTAAGCATGTTGTTTTCTCCTTTGTGTTATCTATGGCTGCCCGCTCCGCCCATTCTCCGCAGCGCGGCGGAGGCAAGGCGGAACAGGATGACCGCAATCAGAATGATGGTGCACAGCGCGTTGATTTCCGGCGTGACACCGGTGCGCAGTTGCGTGTAGACCTTGATGGGAAGCGTGGAGAGCGTGGGCCCGTTGACGAAAATGCTGATGACCACATCGTCAAAGCTCATGGCAAAGGACAGGATGCAACCGGAGAGTATCGCCGGCAGGATGAGCGGCAGCGTGATGTCGAAAAACGTGCGCACCGGCGATGCGCCGAGGTCGCGCGCCGCCTCCTCAATCGACTTGTCCATGCCGACCAGCCGCGCCCTGACCATCAGAAAAACGTAGGGAATGCAAAACGAGGTGTGCGCGATTATCAGCGTCAGCATGCCGAAGGGCAGGCGCAACAGCGCAAAGTACGCCATAAACACCATGCCAAGGATGATTTCCGGCAGCATGATCGGCAGCGTGGCGAGATAGTCCATCACACCCTTGGCGCGCAGGCGCAGGTGCATCGTGCCGATGGCGCCCAGCGTGCCGATGACCGCGGCGGCAAGCGAGCTCGCCAGCGCAAGCACCAGACTGTTGCGCAGCGCCTCCATCAGCGCCGCGTCCCGCGCCAGCTCCTGATACCAGCGCAGCGAAAAGCCCTTCCACGCCACGGGCAGCTTGGCGTCATTGAAGGAAAAGAGCACCACCACGACAATCGGCAGATAGTTGATGAGCAGCACCAACGCCAGATAGAGCGTGGAGGGAGTCAGCGTTCGTTTCTTCATCAGAACATCCCCTCCAGCTCGCTCGTACCGGTCAGACGGCGGTAGAGCCAGAGCATCAGCGTCGTCATGGCGGCGAGCATCAGCGCCAGCGCCGCGGCGAAGGGCTGGTTGCCGCCGCGGGTCATCTGGTCCTGAATCAGGCTGCCGACCAGCACAATCTTGTTACCGCCGAGGATGTCCGCAATGAAGAACAGCCCCATCGACGGTACGAAGGTCAGAATCACACCGCTCATCAGCCCCGGCAGCGTCAGGCGCAGCGTGACGGTGAGAAACGCCCTTGCCCGGGACGCGCCGAGGTCGCGCGCTGCCTCCACCAGCGTCCAGTCCATTTTCTCCACGCTCGTATAGACCGCAAGAATCATGAACGGCAGCAGCGCATATACCATGCCGATGAGCACGGCGGGATAGGAATAGAGAATCTTAAGCGGCTCGTCAATCAGCCCGAGGGCAAGCAGCAGCTTGTTGAGCGTGCCCTTTGCCTGCAGCAGAATAATCCAGCCGTAGAGCCGGATGAGCGAGCTGGTCCAAAACGGGACCATCACAAGAAACATCACGATGCGCTTTCCTTTTTCGCTCAGCCGCCCCATGCAGTAGCCGAAGGGATAGCCGATGAGGACGTTGAGCGCCGTCGTCGCCAGCGCAAGGCGGAACGACTCGCGAAAACAGCGGATATAGACCGGGTCGCGCATCTTTGCGAAGTTGTCCAGCGTGAACGCCCAGCGGAAGCCCGTGCCCGCCTCGTTCTGCGCGAAGCTGACCGCGACCATGTACAGCACCGGACCGAGCACGAACACCAGCGTGAAGACGTAGAGCGGGACGGCACACAGCCACCAACGTTCCTTTTTCATGGACGCGCCTCCCGGTCCACCAGCACGGCGGCGTCGGCGCTCCAGTGCAGATAGACCGTCTCCCCCGCGGCAAAGTCAAAGTGGATGCCCTGGCGCGTAATGACGACCTCACTGCCGTCGCACAGGCGCACGGGAATGCGCAGCATGCCGCCGGCAAAGCTGTTCGCCTCCACCACGCCGCGCAGACAGACCTCACGCGCATCGCGCGAGATGCCGATGTTCTCCCCGCGCACGGCAAGCGTCAGCGCATCGCCCGGCTGCACCGGCAACGCATCGGCGCCGGCATACATCGTGCCGCAGTCCGAGCGCAGCAGCACCGCCCCGTCCCGCACCTCTGCCGCCGTGCCGCGCAGCACGTTGGCGGAGCCGACAAACTGCGCGGCGTAGCTGGTGCGCGGGTGGTCGTAGATGTCGTTCGGCGCGCCCTGCTGCTCAATGGCACCGCCGCGCAGGAGCACAATCCGGTCGGACATGTTGATGGCTTCCTCCTGGTCGTGGGTGACGTAGATAAAGGTCGTGCCGAGCTGCTGCTGCAGCTTTTTGAGCTCATACTGCATCTGGCGGCGCAGTTGCAGGTCCAGCGCGCCGAGCGGCTCATCCAGCAGCAGCACCTTCGGGCGGTTGATGAGGGCGCGCGCAATGGCAACGCGCTGGCGCTGCCCGCCGGAGAGCTGGGCGGGCGTCTTTTTCCCGCTGTCCTCCATCTGCACCATGGCAAGCGCACCGTGGACGCGTTCCTCAATCTCGCGCTTGTTCACGCCGCGAATTTTGAGCGCGTACGCCACGTTCTGCCACACGTTCATGTGCGGAAAGAGCGCATAGCTCTGAAACACGGTGTTCACGTCCCGCTTCTCCGGCGGGTCGTTGACCACGTCGCGTCCCTCAAGCAGCACCTGCCCGCTGTCGGGCGTCTCCAATCCCGCAATGATGCGCAGCGTGGTCGTCTTGCCGCAGCCAGACGCGCCAAGCAGGGTGACAAACTCCCCCTTCTTTATGCACAGGCTGATGCCGCCGAGCACGCTCACGCCGTCAAAGCTCTTCGTTATGTTGCGCAGCTCCAGAATCGTGCTGCTCTCGCCAGTTTCCATGCCGTTCTCCGTTTACTGAATTTTCCTATATGATACAACACATTTCGGTTGATGTCAATATAATTTAATGCGAAAAGAAAGGGACGCGACTGTGCGTCCCTTTCACTGCTGCTTGCGGTCGATGTTCCTCTGAGATGTCGGACGAAGGCTGCCGATTCGGAGCGGAACAGGCGCATCCAATCACGCCATCTTCGTCTTGAGTCCCTCAAGCCGGTTGAGCGCCTCAATGAGGGTCTCGTCCTTCTTGGCGAAGTGGACGCGGACGATGTTCTGCACGTCCTCGCGGAAGAATGAGGTGCCGGGCACGCAGGCAACGCCGACCTTGACCGCCATCTCCTCGCAGAACTCCACGTCGGTCTGCCCCTTCTTGAGGTACGGGCCGATGTCCACCAGCGTGAAGTAGGTGCCCTGCGGGTCGGTGAACGGGATGCCGAGGTTGCGCAGACCGTCGGTGAAGAGCTTCTTCATGTGCGCGTAGTGCGCCTGGAACTCGACGTAATAGCTCTCCGGCATCTCAAGACCCGCAATCGCCGCCTCCATCAGCGGGGACGCCGCGCCGACGGTGTTGAAGTCGTGGTACTGCTTGATGCGGTCCATCATCTCCTTGGGCGCGATGGCGTAGCCAAGACGCCAGCCGGTGATGGAGTAGGTCTTGGACAGGCTGGAGCAGCTGACCGTGCGCTCCCACATGCCGGGCAGGGAGTTCATATAGATGTGCTTGTTGTCGTCATAGACGATGTGCTCGTAGGGCTCGTCCATGATGGCATACACGTCGTACTTGATGCAAAGGTCCGCAATGAGCTTGAGCTCGTCGTAGGTGAAGACCTTGCCGCTGGGGTTGGAGGGGTTGCAGATGAGAATCGCCTTGATGCCCTGCTTAAAGGCGTCCTCCAGCACGTTCGCGTCGAAGTGGAAGGTCGGCGGCACCAGCGGAACGTAAATCGGCTCGCAGTCCGCCATGATGAGCTGGGCATGATAGTTCTCAAAGTAGGGGCTGAACAGCGCCACCTTGTCGCCGGGGTTGGTCAGCGCGAAGATGGTGTCCACCATTGCCTCGGTGGAGCCGATGGTCACGACAATCTCGGTCTCGGGGTCGAGGGTGCGGCCCATGAAGTGTCCGCACTTCTTCGCCAGTGCGCGGCGGAAGTTCGGCGCGCCCATGGTGATGGGGTACTGATGAGGACCGATGGCACTGATGGCGGCAAGACGGTCGGTGATCGCCTTGGGCGGGTCAAAGTCCGGAAAGCCCTGGGACAGGTTAATCGCATTGTTCGCGATGGCAATGCGCGTCATGCGGCGGATGACCGACTCGGTAAAGAGCTTGTTGCGTCTGCTCATTTCTTTCATAGCATTTACCCTCTCTTGCGTTTTGGGGCGCGCCCCCTCTTCTCTTCCTGTTACCATATTATTATAGCACACCGACCGGTCAGCGCAAGAAAAGTTTTACTTGCGTGTCGCACAAGATTGCGGAATATGCATGCGTCATTTTTGGTTTATTATTCAGTTTTGGACTGCCGCACACCATCGGCAAGGCGCTTTGCGTGAAAGAGGACTGTACAAACCGGAAAAGATTTGCTATACTGTAACGCAGTCCAGAAAGATCCGAACGGAGGGCACGCTATGCGTCAGGTCGGTTTCATCCGCTCGAAAAACGAGCTCAAATTTCTCATTCTTTACTATGCCGAGCGGCTGATGGAGCCGGTCAGCTATGAGGTCATGCACGAGCTGACGACCTGCGACCCTGCCATCGACCGCTTTGAGTTCATCGAGTGCATGAACTTTCTTGTCAGCACCGAACATCTGAGCTGCTCGAAAAACGAGCTGTACGCCATCACCAGAAAGGGCGTGGAGAACGGGCGCGCCTGCGCGCACGAGATTCCCTATTCCGTCCGTCTGCGCGCGGAGAAGCTGGCGGAGGAACAGAACCGGCGGCTCAAACGCGCACGGCAGGTGCGCTCGAAGGTCGAGCCGCTCAAAAACGGGACGCTGGGCGTCTCCCTGCGCTTCAGCGACGACGATGACGTGCCGCTGTGGGAGATGATGCTTGCCGTGCCGGATGAGGCGAAGGCAAAGGACCTCACCGCGCGCTTTCAGGAAAGCCCCGAAAAGATGTATACCCAGCTCATCGGGGTTCTGTTCCCGCCGGAGAACAAATAA
>JAILRK010000069.1 GCA_024698225.1 Oscillospiraceae bacterium
CCGAGTCCGCCCGGCAGTGGGAAGGACATAGCCAAAGCCAAGGGTGTCCGTCGCGAGGCGGAATCTGAAGGAAGGTGGAGGCAAAACTCTGACCCGACGAACAGAAATCTTGTCAGGCTGTAAGCGAGGGTAAGACTGCCAAACGAGTTAAAGCCCGATAACTGCACGGAATCGCTTGCAGTAAACAAGGCGGGTATAAGAGCGAAAGAATGTGTGAGTACCCGGGGAGGTCTTGCGGACGGCATCAAGTAGGCAATATCCGAAAAAAAAATGCCGCAGTAACAACGAACCGCAAGGAGTCAGCAGAGGTCATAGTACCGGCGGAAAAAAAAAAAGCCGGGAAGGACCGAACAATCGTAAGTCCGACGAAGGAGGAAAGGAGGTAGGCGTGATGAAAGCAGAAAACCGAGAGGGCTGCCCGCAAAGGGATAGTGCGGAACACGAAGAGTATGCGGGAGCGCGGAGCGCCTACAGTCGGGAACTCACGGAGAAGGACGGTGCGGACCTGCTGGAACGCATTTTGGACAGGAGCAACCTGAACCGGGCGTACAAGCAGGTGAGAGCCAACCACGGAGCGCCGGGAATCGACGGGATGACCGTCGAGGACGCGCTTCCGTGGCTGAGAGAGCACAGGGAGGAGCTTTTGGACAGCATCCGGCAGGGGAAGTACAGACCCCAGCCGGTACGCCGGAAGGTAATCCCGAAGCCGGATGGCGGGGAGCGAAAGTTGGGCATCCCAACGGTCGTCGACCGCATTATCCAGCAGGCAATCGCGCAACAGCTGGTCCCAATCTACGAACCGCTGTTTTCGGACGGAAGTTACGGCTATCGCCCGAAGCGAAGCGCGCAGATGGCAATCCAGGAGGTGAAGGAGTACGCGGAGCAGGGCTATACGCAAGCGGTGTTGATAGATCTGTCTAAGTACTTCGACACGCTGAACCACGACCTTCTGATGAACATGGTACGGGAGCGAGTACATGACAAACGGGTGGTGGAGCTGATAAAGCGGTTCCTCAAAAGCGGCATCATGGAAAACGGACTGTACATCAGGACACAGGAGGGTTCCCCGCAGGGCGGACCGCTCAGCCCGTTGCTGGCGAACATCTACCTTGACAAGTTTGACAAGGAAATGGAACGCCGGGGCGTGCCAGTGGTACGGTATGCGGACGACATCGTGGTGCTTGCCAAAAGCCCGCGCGCGGCGGAAAGACTGCTCGAATCGAGCCGGAGGTATCTTGAGGGAAAATTGAAGCTCAAGATGAATCTGGACAAGAGCCGGGCGGTGAGCGTGTATTCAGTGCGAAATTTTAAGTTTCTGGGCTTCGCGCTTGGGAAGGGACGCAACGGCATATTTATCCGCGTCCACGCGAAGTCCTTGAAGAAAGCAAAGCAGAAGCTGAAAGAGCTGACTTCCCGCTCTCAGGGCAGAAACGTCCGCGCGGTGATGTACAAGGTAAAGGTGTACGCGCGCGGATGGCTTGGCTACTTCGGAATCGCAAGCATGAAGAACACGCTCAAAAGCTGGGACGAATGGCTCCGCCGCCGTTTTCGGATGTACATCTGGAAGCAGTGGAAGGTGCCAAAGGCGCGAATCCGCAACCTTATCAAGCTCGGTATTTCTCGATACTATGCCCATAAATGGGGCTACGTGAAGGCATACTGGCGGGTGGCGGGAAGCCCCGTGCTCACAAGCTCAATAACAAACGAGAGACTCGCACAAGCCGGATACTTTAGCCTATCCGACAGGTACGAGTCCCTGCACTTATGCGGTTGAACCGCCGTGTACCGAACGGTACGCACGGTGGTGTGAGAGGACGCGCCCCTCCCGGGGCGCTCCTACTCGATTATGCTTCGCCGCTCACCACGGATGCGCCCGGTACGACTCCTCCTCCGTCATGGCGAAGTAACGCATATCGACGCGGCCCGCCTGGTCGCCCCAGGTGACGTCGATGTGGCACTCCGTACCGTCCAGCGTCGCCACCGTCCAGATGTGCGTGTCGTTCGGCAGCGCGCTGCAGCCGATGCCCTCCAGCTTCAGGAAGAGGTTGTACGCGCCCGTGTAGCCGTCGCAGACCGCCGTGCCGTCGAGCAGCGCGCTGTGGGCGAGGTGGCTGAGCGAGGAGTCGTCGGTCACGGCGCTGTTGTCATACTCGCAGTTGTCGCACAGCCAGGTGTAATAGACCCTTGCAATCTCCGTCTGACTCATTTCCGGGGAAAGCTGCCCCGTTTCCCAGAGCATGTCGTGGATCTCGATGGCCTTTGCCATCGTTTCCTCGCGGTACTGCGCGAGCATTTCCGCGGACAGCGCACGAATCTTTTCGCTCTTGTCCGGCGTGCTCAGCGCCGGGTACTGCTCCTTCACGAGCCGCTCGGCGGTGTCGTCGCAGGCGGTGGAGGAGAAGATCAGCGTCGCGGAGCCCTTCCGGTTGTTCGCCGTCACCGAGACAGAATTATACATCTGCTCGCAATAGGTTTTGACACGGTTGACGAAGCGGCGGGCGAGCGAGGCGACGTCCGATTGCGTATAGCTGCCGCGATAGTTCACCGTCAGCTCGTTTTCGCCCGCGGCGAGCATTTGCCGCACCAGGGCGTCGACCACGTCGTCGTCATAGTAGTTGAGGGCTTCGGGAACCTCGTCGGGCGCCTCCGTCAGACTCGCGAGCGTCCGGCCGGCGGCGGAGTAGGGCGCGACGACCTCCCAGTCCAGCGCAAGCCGCGCCGACGGGTCGACGATGCGCGTGACGACGGCGGCGACCTCGGCGCGCGTGGTGGTCCGGTCGGGCCAGTAGCTGCCGCTGTCGTCCATGCCGGCGAGCAGCCCCTGCCGGTACATCCAGAGGATCTGCGGCTGATAGGGCGTGTATTCGCCCACGTCGGCGATGTACTGCCCGGAGGCGTAGGCGTCGGTGACGAGCCGGGCGTTGCTGTCATGATAGCAGTCCTCCGGCAGGGAGAGCGCAAAAATGCCGGCGAGCTGCGCGCGCGTGGCGGGCGCGTCGGGATCGTCCAGGCCGGAGGGCAGCAGCTCCCGCGCGTCCAGATAGCCGACGTAGGGGGCGTACCACGCCTCGTCCTCCGCGGCGGCGGGAATGTCGCTTTCCTCGTAAACGGCGCGCAGACGCGCCGAAAGCGTCAGCAGCTCCGCCACCGTGATGTCCGCGTCGGGGGCGAAGCCGTCCCCGCGCCCGTTAAAAAGGCCGTATTCGTAGCCGGAGACGGCGTAGGCGTAGTACCAGCTCGACGGGTCGACGTCGGCAAACTGCCCCTCGTAGACCAGCGCGCGGGGCAGGAGCGGCGCTTCCTCCGCGTGGACGGCATAAGCCGCCGCAGACGTGTCGTATGCCGGATCCGCCGCCGCCTGTGCGCCGACGGAGAGCAGCAGCGCCAGCGGGAGCAGCAGGAGCAGGATGTGTCTTTTCAGGCGTCTCATCGGGAGTTTCCTTTCTTGCGCGGGTCAGATATGGCCGGCGCTTTCGCGCCGGTGCGTTACGGCACAAGGATGTCCAGTTCCTCCGCCGCGATGGGCAGGTCGTAGGGGTTGAGCGCGTCGTTGACCAGCGCGAGCGTCCGCTCGGGGTCGAGCACGTAGACGGATTCGCGGCGGTAGCAGCCCGCGCCGTCGCCGGGCAGCGTGTGGAAGAAGACGCCGTCCGTGCCGATGCGCAGCGCCTCGCCGGCGAGCCAGGCCAGATTGCCGGCGGTGAGGTCGGTGCGCACACAGGAGAAGAACGCCTCCGCCAGCGCCGGCGCGTTGCCGAGACGCAGTGCCTGTGCCGCAGCCGCCTTCAAAAACGCCTGCTGCGTCGCGATGCGGCCGATGTCCGCGTCGGGATAGCCGCCGCCGTCGTTGTTCTTCCGCCAGCGCACGACCTCCATCGCCTGCCGCCCGTTCAGGTGCTGCGGTCCCTTCGCGTAGTGGATGTGAAGCCCCTGCGCGGGGTCGTCGTAGTCCATGTCGGCGGGCACGTCGAAGTCCACGCCGCCGATGCGGTCGATCAGCGTCACGAAGCCGCCCAGATCGACGGTCACGCAGTAGTCCACCGGAACGCCGAGCAGGTTTTCCACCTCGCTGCGCAGCAGCGCCGTGCCGCCGGAGGCGTAGGCGTAGTTGAGCCGGTTGCTGTACCACTCGTGGTGGAGCAGCGTGTCGCGCGGGAGGCTGACGAGGTCGACGCGGTCGCTCGGCGCGTCGAAGCGCGCGAGCAGGTTCGTGTCGCTACCGCCGTTCGCGTCGTCGAGCCCGGAGAGCAGGATGGTGTAGCAGTAGGGCCTGCGCAGCCGGCGGGCGGCGCCTCGTCTTCCGAGGGCTCGGCGGTCCTGACCGCGACGGGGCGCGCGTACGGTTCGGGGACGGTCCGCGCAGGCTCGGGCGCGCGGACAAAGCCGCGGAGCGCCGCGGCGAAAACAAGCGGCAGGACGGCGAGCAGCACAAGCGCGCGCCGAAGCGCCGGAGAGGGTCTTTTTCTCATGGTTTGCTTCGTGTGATGTCCGGCAAGATATTTATTATATGACGTTTCCGCAGGATTTACAAGTCCCGGTCGCCCTTGTACTTTTTCCTCGTTGCGATGCCGCCGCGGATGTGGCGCTGCGCCTTGTTTTCGTCGAGCACCTCCTTGACCTGCGCGTAGAGCGCGCGGTTGAGCGCGGGCAGGCGGTCCTGCAGATCCTTGTGGACGGTGGATTTGCTGACGTCGAATCGTTTCGCGGCGGCGCGCACGGTGGCACGGTTCTCTATGATGTAGACGGCAAGCGCCTGGGCGCGCTCTTCGATGTTTCCCTTCATGAAAGCACACTCCTCAATCCCAAGGTGCTTCATGTATATGAGGGCGCGGGCGCGAGTATGCCGCGGGCGCGGCGGCGGAGAATTTTCATTGACGAACGGCGCAAAGTGTCGTAAAATGACGCCAGGAGGACATTCGTCCGCTAATTTTGAATGCAGGAGGCTTCGGGTATGGGCAAATTCGTCATCAAGGACGCCAAGGGCGGCGTGAAGTTCGACCTCAAGGCGGGCAACAACGAAATCATTCTCACCAGCGAGATCTACAACTCTCTCGCGAGCTGCAAGAACGGCATCGCCAGCGTCCAGAAGAACGCTCCGGTCGCCGCGCTGGAGGATCAGACGGTCAAGGATTTCGAGAAGCAGAAGGCTCCGAAATTCGAGGTCTATGCCGACAAGGCGGGCGAGTTCCGCTTCCGTCTCAAGGCGGGCAACAACGAGATCATCGGCGTGGGCGAGGGCTATAAGAAGAAGGACAGCTGCCTCAACGGCATCGAGTCCATCCGCAAGAACGCCGTGGACGCGGAGATCGTGGACAAGCGCGAATCGGCGAAGTGATCGAAGACAAATACGAAAAGCCCCGCCCGCGGCGGGGCTTTTTCGCGTGCGCCCGGCATGGGCGATAACTTGGTGGTGAAAGTCCACTACGGACTCGGTAGCAGGAACCGTTAGCCGAAGGCAAGGGTGTCCATCGTGAGGTGGAATCTGAAGGAAGCCGGATTGCGGAGGTTGAAAGGTCCAC
>JAILRK010000257.1 GCA_024698225.1 Oscillospiraceae bacterium
CAGGATTTTTATATCCCGCGATAAGAAGAGTACAAGCGGCGGCTTCGGGAGGATTGCCCAACCCGAAGCCGCCGCTTTTCTGTCCTGATTGCGCGCCGCCGCGTGCATTGTCACGGCGGTTGCCCTTACAGTGTCCTCTTATTTTTTCGGACCGTCGCAAGCCGGTCCATATCGCCATAGCGAATTTCATGGTCCAGCGCCTCGATAATCTGATTCTTTCGCTTCAGAAAATCCGGGCCGGACAGATGGATGCCCGACGTATGATGGGTGTTGAAATAGCAGTCGCAGGTCAGATGCTCCACGAAAACCTTCAGCTCAAGCAGCATTTCTTTCTCCGTAAGCGGGGTGAACAGGCCGCGCTCGGCTTCGTCAAGAAGCGGCGTCCCGGGGAAGAGCGTCAGCCCTCCGGTGCCAACGAGCATGGGCTTGCACCGGCTGAACAACTCCGCGGAGTGGATGGCGTGGTCCATGCTGTGCTCCTTCCCGGCAACGCCGTTGAGGAAGGTGAGCCAGAAAGCGATGCCCGCCTCCGTCAGCTTTTCGCACTGCTCAAGGATGTCCTGCGCGCTGCACTTCTTGTTGACGCGCTTTAGCGTCCAGTCATCGCCGCTTTCCGAGCCCAGCGAGATTTCCCGTAGCCCAAGCTGTTTCAAGGCCTTCAACTGCTCCACCGTTTTGTTCCGGATGTCCGTCACTCTGGTACATGCGTAAATGTACTCCATTTGCGGCAGGTACTTGTTGATCAGCTCAAGAATCGGCGCCAGCTTGTCATAGGTCATGCAGAGCGGATTTGCCGAGAGCAACTGAATCGTCTTTGCGTCCGGGACAATTTCGGAAAGCTCCTTCAGGTCCTCCTCAATCCACTCCATCGGCTGCAGCTTGAACGGCACGCCCTGATACATCGTGCAGAACTTGCAGCTGTTGTGGGTGCAGCCCTGGGTAATCTGCAGCAGCGGGAACGTGGGCCAGTAGGGGTTGCGATAGACGGTATCTGTAAAATGCATGATGTATTCTCCTTTACCACGGGCTCCGGACCATCTCCGCGCCGAGCGCAAAGACCTGCTTTTGCTCCTCCGGAAACACCTTGTCGTGATGCGCTTTCTTGGCGTCCGGGTCAAACATCGTCCAGTTGAACCGGCTGTAATCCTTCACCTGAAGGGTGTTGCCCGCAATGAACAGCTTCGTGTTTCCGACAAAGGCCTCAAGCGATTTCTGATAGCCCTTGAGCACGCTTTGGTATCCGGTCGGTGCGTAGAATTCCTTCGGCGTGTTGCTTGTCATAATAAACAGGACGGAAATTTTGCGCTCGTTATAACTGCGCGGATTCGTCCGGTAGGTCAGCGACTGGAATATCAGCCGTTCGTATAGGGCGCGGAAGCCCGCGGACACGTCCCCGAGGTAATTCGGCGAGCCAATGATCAGTCCGTCGGCGGTGCGGATTGCCTCCAGCACAGGCGCAAGCCCGTCCTTGCAGATGCACCGTCCTTCATTGGGCGCGAGCTTGCAGCCAAAACATGAGATACAGCCGGTGTACTTTTCCAGCTGATACAGGTTGAACAGCTTGATTTCGGCGCCTTCTGCCTCGGCTCCCCGGGCAGCCTCGCGGACGAGCGTCCCCGTGTTCCATTGGGCGCGGGGACTGGCATTGATGGCAACAATTGTTTTCATACGCAGTATACCTCTCACAATTCAAATACGAAAGCTTCCGGAATCCCGCCCGGTGTTTCCTGCTCGATGGGGGCGGCTGTCAAAGAAGCGCTCCGCGCAGCGGTTTTTCGCAAGTTCCAGAAAATCCATGCCGAAGGACTCCCTTCGTGTTGATTTGAGGCGATTATATGCGAAGCGCTTGCAATTGTGCAGATACAGAAGTATAATTACGAATGATTTTCATACAGATATCAATTTCTGTATCGCAAGGGGGGCTGTGCTATGGCGGAGCGGACAAAGCTGTGGATTGCGGCGTCCATGAAACGGCTGATGGCCAAAAAACCGCTCGACCAAATCCGGGTGACGGAGCTCTGTCGGGAGGCGGAGATTGGACGTCCGGCGTTTTATTATCACTTTAAGGACAAGTACGACCTTGTGGCGTGGATGTTTTATCACAACGCCTATCAAACCGACGTCATCTCCGTGGATTCGGCCGCCAGAGCATTGAGCCAGATGAAGAACGACATGGTGTTCTACAAGCGCGCCTATGAGGATTCCTCGCAGAACGCACTGTGGAAATACATGGTGGACTATTTTGTGAAGCGATACACCGAGCTCGCAAAAGAAAAGCTGAGCGTCGATACCCTCGATACGCAGCTCTCCTACAGCATTCGGTTCTACTGCATGGGGGCCGTCGGCATGACACGGGAGTGGGTGATGGACGATAACATCACCTCGGCGCAAACCGTCGTTACCATGATGTTCCAATCCATGCCGGAGTCGCTGCGGAACATCTACTTCCCGTAAGAACCCCGCAGAGGGCTTCGCCGCAGCCGATGGTGAGGACCGGCGCGGGCCTTGCATCGCGGCAGGCAGGAAGCCGCGAAACGGCAGGCTCCGTCTTGACATTTCAGGCGTTTTTGTATATTGTTATGGGGTAAGGTCAATCCATGCAGGTATCACATTTATTTGCTACGAAAGGAACGCGAAGAACAGTATGAAACGAAGAGCATCCCTCACCGGCCTTCTGGCAGCGGCGGCGCTGGCGCTGTGCCTGACCGCACCGGCTTCCGCAGAGTATGCGGACCTTTCCTACAACCACTGGGCGTATTCGAGCATGGACTACGCCCGCGCACTGGGCGTCATCAACGGCGTGGGCGGAAACCGCATGGCGCCGCAGGGCGAGCTGACCTGGGCGCAGTTTCTGACCATGATGAGCCGTGCCTTTGCGCGGGAGCAGTACCGTGCCGCCAGCGAGACGCTGCCCTGGGACCAGGCGGGCTTTCAGGCGGCGCAGGACGCCGGCCTGCTGCAGCGGGAGGACGCACCGATGCGCGCCGAGGAGGCGCTGGGCGAGGCGATTACGCGCCAGGACACGGCGCTGCTGCTCAGTCGCGTGCTGCCGGAGAACCCGCAGGCGCTCCCCTCCGGCGTCTACTCCGGCGAGACCGAGCGAAAGACGGCGGAGCAGGCGCTTTCGGATTTCGGTGACATGGACAAGGAACACCGGGAGGCGGTGTCGCTGCTCTTCGACCTCAACACCATCCGTGGGAAGGACGACGGCAGCTTCGGCGCGCAGGATACCCTGCAGCGCGCCGACGGCAGCGTGCTGCTGATGCGCACGCTGAGCATCGTCGACCGTTCGCGGCGCAACGAGGCGGTGAAGGTGACGCTCCGCTTTGCCGATGCTGACGGGAACCTGATTGCCTCGGCGACGGATATCGAAAGCGCCATCGGGGACCGAGTGATGTACTTCGTCAATGACTACCTCCCGGAGAACTACGTCATCGTCAGCTTCAACGGCGGGGACCTGATTAGCTCCGCCAGCACGGAGTACACCGTCATCGTCCGCGCCATGACCCGGCAGGAAATCGAACGGAACGCGGCGTGGGCGCGCTATGACGCCGGTGAACTCACCAATGAAGAGTTCCTGATGCAAGACTTCTGGCTGCGGCAGCAGGGCGAAAACATCCGCAAATCCGTTCTGCTTTTCGGCGAAAAGAACAAGCTGCGCTTCGGCAGCCGGGCAGAGGCGGAGCAGGGCATGACGAACGTCACCGTTCCGGTTTGGAGGCTCCGCAATGGCGTAAAGGTCGCCTCGACCGCCACGCTCACAATCCACGCGGCGCTCGCCGAGGACGTGATGGCCATCTTCACCGAAATCTACAACGACCCCGAGCAGTTCCCCATTCAGACGCTGGGCGGCTACGCCTGGCGCGGCGACAACGCCACCGGCGAGCACAACTGCGGCACGGCAATCGATATCAACGCCGACCAGAACTATCAGGTGCGCGACGGACAGGCGCTGGCGGGCTCGCTGTGGAGTCCGGGGACGAATCCCTATTCCATCCCCGAGGACGGCAGCGTGGTGCGCATCTTTGCCGCGCACGGCTGGTCCTGGGGCGGCAACGCCTGGTCCGGAGGCACCGACCCCAACGTCGGCTACCACGACTACATGCATTTTTCCTACATGGGCCGCTGAACGGTGACCCGCGCCGCGACGCGCGGGGAACCGCCCGCGGACCGCAACAAACCGCACAGCGCCGGGAGCAGAGGCCAAGCTCCCGGCGCTGTGTTTGGTTTGGAAAAAGTTTATTTCGCTCTTGCTTGCGATGGACGGACGGTGTATAATGCCATTGAGTTAGAATCCGCTAACAACTCATTCGCCTTGTCATAACAGAACAGTGGAAGGACAGAAAGCGCGTCTTCCTGCGGTCGGTGAACCAATGGTGCCGTTTGGTTTCCCAAACGCTGCGCCGCCGGCCGGAGACGCAGCAAGAACGTGTAAGGAGGAGCACATGGGACTGTTTCAGGATTTCGTCAGTCAGACGCGCAAGCCGGAAGGGCTTCTTGGAAAGATGATGCTGAGCGGGATGAACTCCGGTCACGCAAAGCTTGCGGACTGGGGCTTCACGCACCTGCCTGCAATGACCCCTGAAAAAGCGGTGGATTTGGGCTGCGGCGGCGGACGGAATGCAGGTGAGCTGCTGAAGAAGTATCCGAGCGCGCACGTGACCGCGGTGGACTATTCCGCACTGTCTGTAGAGAAAGCGAAGCAATACAACAAGGCCATGATTGCTGCCGGGCGCTGCGAAATACTGCAGGGGGACGTTTCATGCCTTGCGCTTCCCGAGGGGTGCTTCGACCTGGCCACCGCCTTTGAAACCATCTACTTCTGGCCGGGGCTTGCGCAGTGCTTTGCTCAGGTTGCGAGGGTGCTGAAGCCCGGCGGCGTCTTCATGATTTGCAACGAGTCGGACGGGACCGACCCGACAAGCCTCAAGTTTGAAGCAATCATTGACGGTATGAAGAACCATACGGTGGAGGAAATCGAGGCGGCACTGAACGCCGCAGGCTTCCCGGACGTCGTGAGCGACCATCACCCGTCCAAGCCGTGGATTACGGTGCTGGCGAGGAAACGAGAATCGTGATGAAGTATCACATTGAACCAAATACGGTGCAGGAGACGCTGGTCATTCCGCTCTACGGGCGCAAGGTCTGCTCGGAGCATTTTCCGCAACTCTTCTCCGACCCGGAGGCGGAGCACATCTGCGCCATGCTGGACTACGATTTTGCGGAAAAGGGCAAACGGATGGAGAGCACGATGGGGCTTTTCGGCGCGCTGGAGGTCGCCCAGCGGCAGTATGACGTCGGCTGCGAGGTGAAGGACTATTTGACCGCACACCCAAACGCCGCCGTGGTGAATCTGGGCTGCGGGCTGGACGACACCTTTCGCAAATGCGACAACGGCGCCTGCCGGGGATACAACGTTGACCTGCCGGACGTGATTGCCATCCGAAACGAGCTTCTCCCCGCGGGCGAGCGGGAGACCAACCTTGCCTGCGACCTGAACGACGCGCGCTGGATGGACGAGATTGACGGCGCGGAGGGCGCGGTATTCTACGCCACGGGCGT